>NZ_JBGWAB010000072.1:0-39266 GCF_041862025.1 Streptomyces sp. AB3(2024) | reverse complement strand
CCCGCCCCGCCCGCGGCCGCTCCGACGGCCGTCCCGATGCCCAGGCCGGGGCGCCGGGTGTGCACTGTCAGGTACGTCATCCCGCGCGGGCCCGCGGTCAGCGAGCGCCGCGCGCCGCGCGCGAGCAGGACGGCCGAGTGCGGGCGCAGCCGGTGGGCGCCGTCCTCGGTGTCGATCCGCCCGGCGCCGTCGACGACCACGAGCAGGACGTCGAGGGCGGGCTCGGCGTGCTCCGCGATGACGGCGTCGGGCCGCAGGCGGATCAGGTTGGCGTCCAGCCCCCGTGCCGCCGCGGTCAGCCGCCACAGTGCGCCGGTGGCCCCTTCGGGGGCGCCCGCGATCACCGCGTCGAGGTCGGCCAGAACCCCGGTGGGGTCCGGGTGCGTCGTCATGCCGGTCCTTCCTTCCGTCCGCGCGTGCCCCCGCAGTCATACACGATCGGGGCCGGCATTCCGGGGCTCTTGCGCCCATCGCACGGGTGCCGGGGCCACCCCCGCCGCCACCGTCGCACGGGTGAACGATAAAATCGCGGCCGGATCGCGTCGGCCGTACACGGAACGGACGCGCGGCCCGGCCCGAGGTCGATCACCGGGCCGCGGCCCGGCTCCCCACGCCGTTCCCCGCCGCCCTGCCCCCTGCCCCGGAACCCACCCTGCGATGAACCCCGGTACCGCCACCGCCACCCCGCCCGTCACCGCCGCCGCCGATCCCCGCCCGACCGCGCCGCCCCGGGCCCCGGCCCGGCCGAGTGCGGCCGCCGCCGTCCACAGCGTCAGCGCGGCGACGACGGTGCTGCTGGCCCTCGTCGCGATCGGCGCGATGATCCACGAGCCGGTGCTCATCCCCCCGCTGGCCGCGAGTGCCGCCCTGATCCACAGCGCCCCCACCCTGCCGCTGGCCCAGCCGCGCGGCGTGGTCGTCGGCCATCTGATCGGCGCCACCGCGGGGTACGCCGTCCTCGCGGCGGCGGGCAGCAGCGCCTGGGCGGCGGCCCTGGCCGCCGGGCTCACCCTCGCCGTGCTCACCCTCGCCCGCACCCCGCACTCCCCGGCCGTGGCCACCGCCGTGGTGACCGTCCTGCAGAGCCCGGCGCCCGCCCGGTTCGTACCGCTGCTCTTCGGATCCACCGTGCTCCTCGTCCTCACCGGTTACGCCGGTTCCCGCATCCGCCGCAAGGCACCGAGGTACCCCGCCTACTGGTGGTGATGACCCGCTGGCGCGCCTGCACGGCCCCGGGGGGCGGCGGGCGCTACTTCTTGTCCGTGGAAATTTCTGCGAAGGACGTCTTCGGCGCCCCCTGCTGGGTGAGCCTGATGGCCCGCGACCTGGAAGCCTCCCAGCGTTTCTACGGCGCGGTCATCGGCTGGACCTTCCGGCCCGCGCGGCTCGGCGAGGGGTTCTCGGTGGCCGTGCTGGACGGCGTCCCGGTCGCCGGCATCGGCGCCCTGGCCGTCGACCTGGCCGTGCCGGTGGCCTGGACCCCCTACTTCGCCGTCGACGACGCCGACGTGGCCGCCAGCCGGATCCGCGAGCGCAGCGGGACGGTCGCGGTCGGGCCGGTCTCCTTCCCCTCGGGCGGCCGGGCCGCCCTGGTCGCCGACCTGGACGGCGCGGTCTTCGGGATCTGGGCCGGGCCCGTCGCCGCCGGCTGGCGCGTGGGCAAGGGACCGGCCCCGGCCTGGCTGGAGCTGCGCACCCGCAACGCCTTCGACGCCGCGCTCTTCTACGGCGAGGTGCTGGAGTGGGCCACGGGCCGCCCCGGTTGCTGCGAGGTCTCCTACGAGCAGGAGCAGGTCGTCCTGCGCCACGACGGCGATCCGGTCGCCCGGCTGGACAGCGGCCCGGTGGAGCCCGGCGCCTACAACCCGTACACCCGGCCCCGCTGGCACGTCCACTTCCGCGTCCCGGAACTGGACGCGGCCGTGGAAGCGGCCCTCGACCTCGGCGGACGCACCGTATCGGTGGTCACCACGACCGGGACGGAACGCTCCATCGCGCTCCGCGACCCCGACGGGGCCCTGTTCACCCTCACCTCCGGCGGCTGAGCCCGCCACGGGAGCCGCCCGTCGCCGGTCGCGGGGCGGACGGCCCGTTGCGACACTGGCCCGGGAGGAGGTGCGCCATGGACCCGGTGGCGGCGCTGGACCGGATCGCCTTCCTGCTGGAGCGCGCGCAGGCCCCCGCGTACCGGGTGCGGGCCTTCCGTACCGCGGCCGCCGCCCTGACCCGCATGGGCGAGCGGGAGACGGCCGAGCGGGCCGCGACCGGCTCCCTCGAATCGGTGAAGGGCATCGGACCGAAGACGGCCCGGGTGGTGACCGAGGCACTGGCCGGTGGCGTCCCGGAGTACCTGCGGGCCCTGGAGGACGAGGTCGCCGCGCTGCCCGAGGGACCGCCGCCCACTCCCGCCGCCGCGGCCCTGCGCGCGGCCCTGCGCGGGGACTGCCACGTGCACTCGGACTGGTCGGACGGCGGGAGCCCGATCGAGGCCATGGGCGGGGCCGCCGCCGCCCTCGGACACGACTGGGCGGCGCTGACCGACCACTCGCCGCACCTGACGGTCGCCCGGGGCCTGACGGCCGGACGGCTGCGCGAACAGCTGCGGACCGTGGCGGAGCTGAACGCGGCGTGGGCGCCGTTCCGGCTGCTCACCGGCATCGAGTGCGACATCCTGCCCGACGGCTCCCTCGACCAGGAGCCCGAGCTGCTGGACGAGCTCGACCTGGTGGTGGGATCGGTGCACTCGAAGCTGAGGATGGAGTCCCCGGCCATGACGCGCCGGCTCCTGGCGGCGGTGCGCAACCCCCTCATGGACGTGCTGGGACACTGCACGGGACGCCTCGTCACGGGCCGGACGCGCCCCGAGTCGGAGTTCGACGCCGCGAGGGTGTTCGCGGCGTGCGCGGAGTCCGGTACCGCCGTGGAGATCAACAGCAGGCCCGAGCGGCTGGACCCGCCCCGGCGGCTGCTGCGCCTGGCCGTGGCGGCGGGCACCTTCTTCGCCCTCGACACCGACGCGCACGCCCCGGGTCAGCTCGACTGGCAGATCGTCGGCTGCGAGCGGGCCGTGGAATGCGGGGTGCCAACCGGCCGGGTGGTCAACACCTGGTCCGCGGAGCGGCTCCTGGAGTGGACCCGCACCCGCGTCTGAAACGGGTCAGCCCAGTCCCGTGCCGAGGACCAGGAGCAGCAGCACGTCGGCCCCGGCGACGCCCATCGTGGCCAGGAACGGCATCCGGCCGCCCGCCCGGGCCGCTCCGTAGAGCAGCCCGCAGGTCAGCGCGAGCAGCCACCGGCCGTACGGGCCGACCGGGCCCGGCGGGCCGAGGAGCAGGCAGGCCGTGGAGGCGAGGACCAGCCCGGCGGCGACCGCGGCCGACCGGCGGGCGCCGAGGCGCTGGGGCAGGCCGCGCACCCCGGTGGCGAGGTCGTCGGCGATGTCGGGGAGGACGTTGGCGAAGTGGGCGCCCGCGCCGAGCAGGGCGGCGGCGCCGGTCAGCCAGAGCGGCGGCCAGGGCCCCCCGGGCAGGGCGAGCGTCACGAAGGCCGGCAGCAGCCCGAAGGCGAGGGCGTACGGGGCCCAGGACGCTGCCGTGGCCTTGAGCCGCAGGTTGTAGGCCCAGGCGGCGCCGACCCCCACCAGGTGCGCGGTGCCCGCGAGCGGCCCCACGGCCAGCGACAGCGGCACGCACAGGAGCAGCGCGCCGACGGCGGCGCGGCTCACGGCGGCGGGCGGCAGGGCGCCCGTCGCCAGGGGTTTGTCACGGCGGCCGGTGGCACGGTCGCGCCGCAGGTCGGCCCGGTCGTTGGACCAGCCGACCGAGAGCTGACCGGCCGCCACCGCGGCGGCCGTCAGGGCGGTGCCGGCGGGCCCGCGCCCGGCCGCGGCGGCCAGCGCCCCCGCGAAGAGGGTGACCCCGGCGGCGGGGACGGGGTGACACGCCCGCAGCAGTCCGCCCACGAGGGCGACGGGCGCGGCGGACGCTGCCGGAGGAAGGACGGCGGCCGGCGCGGAGCCGGGACCGGGGGCGGACACGAAGGCGGGCACGTAGGCGGGACCGGGAGCGGGGCCAGGGGCGGGACCGGAGACGGGCACGCAGGCGGGGCCGAAAGCGGAACCAGGGGCGGGACCGGAGGCCGGACCGGGAGCGGGACCAGGGGCGGGCACGGCGTCACGCTACGCCGTGACGGCACGCCCGTTGCGCACCCTTCGCGCCGTTCGCCGGATGGCGGCCGTTCTTCCCTATGTTGGGCCAATGACACGTGTCCTGGCAGTGAGCAGCGTGTTCCCGCCCCACCTGTACCCCCAGCCGCAGATCACGGAGGCACTGGCCCGCTGTCTGCCACCCGGCACCGACCCCGCCCTGCTGCGCCGCGTGCACGCCTCGGTGCGGGTCGACTCCCGTCACCTCGCGCTCCCGCTGGAACGCTACGGTCCGGGCACCGACTTCGGCGCCTCCAACGCCCTCTTCGTCCGCGCCGCCCTGGACCTCGGCGCCGTGGCCGTGGAACGCGCCCTGGCCGGTGCCGCGCTGACGGCCGGGGAGATCGACCTGGTGCTGTCGACGACCGTCACCGGGCTGGCCACCCCCTCCCTGGAGGCCCGGCTGGTGGCCCGCACCGGGATGCGCCCCGACGTGCGCCGGATGCCGCTCTTCGGCCTCGGCTGCGCGGGCGGCGCGGCCGGACTCGGGCTGCTGCACGAACAGCTGACGGGCCGTCCCGGGCTGGCGGCACTGCTGCTGTCCACCGAGCTCTGCTCGCTCACCCTCCAGCCCACCGACACCTCGATGGCGAACCTGGTGGCCGGGGCGCTCTTCGGGGACGGCGCCGGAGCCCTGCTGGCGGTGGGGGCCGGCCATCCCCTGTACGAAACCGGCGTCGGGCCCGTGGTGGTGGCCGCGCGCAGCCGCCTCTACCCGGGCACCGAGCACCTGCTCGGCTGGGACATCGGCCACTGGGGCTTCCGGATGGTGCTGGGCCGCGAGGTGCCGGAGCTGGTACGGCTGCACGTGGTGGAGGAGGTCGAGTCCTTCCTCGCCGGGCACGACCTCAAGCCCTCGGACGTCGACACCTGGATCTGCCACCCCGGCGGGCCGAAGATCCTCGACGTGCTGGCCGGGGCCCTGGGACTGCCGGAGCGCGCCTTCGCGCACAGCCGCCGCTCCCTGGCCGTGGCGGGCAACCTCTCCTCCGCGTCCGTCCTGCACATCCTCGGCTCCGTCGAGGCCGCCGGTCCGCCACCGCCCGGATCGGTGGGGCTGATGCTGGCCTTCGGCCCGGGTTTCGCCTCCGAACTCGTCCTGCTGCGCTGGTGAGGTCCTGATGCCGACGACCCCCTACCTCCTGCTCCTCGCCCTGGTGGCGGCCGAGCGGATCGCCGAACTGGTCACCGCCCGGCGCAATGCCGTCCGCAGCCTGGCGCGCGGCGCCCGGGAGTACGGCCGCGGCCACTACCCCGCCATGGTCGCGCTGCATGCCGCCCTGCTCGTGGGCTGCGCGCTGGAAGCCCCGTACCGTCCGTTCCTGCCCGTCCTCGGCTGGACGGCGCTCGGCCTCGCGGTGGCGGCGCAGGGCCTGCGCTGGTGGTGCGTCGCCACGCTCGGGCCGCGCTGGAACACCCGGGTGCTCGTGGTCCCCGGGCTGGCGCTGGTCACGGGCGGGCCGTACCGGTGGCTGCGGCATCCCAACTACGTGGCGGTGGTGGCCGAGGGGCTCGCGCTGCCCCTGGTGCACTCGGCGTGGCTGACGGCGACCGCGTTCACGCTGCTCAACGCCCTGCTGCTGCGGGTCCGGATCTCCTGCGAGGACCGGGCTCTGGCCATCTGCGGCGGGGCGGGGCGGCCCGCCGCCCCCGACGCCGCCGGGGGTTCGGGCATCGCGCGGGCCTCCGGGTTCCCGGGGGTCGCGCCGTGATCGACCTGCTGGTCGTGGGCGGCGGCCCGGCGGGACTGGCGACCGCGATCCACGGGGCGCTGGCCGGGCTGGAGGCGGTCGTCCTCGAACCGCGGCCCACCCCGATCGACAAGGCGTGCGGGGAGGGCCTGATGCCGGGCGCCGTCCGCCGGTTCGAGGAGCTGGGCGTACCGGTGCGCGGCCGGCCCTTCCACGGGATCCGCTACGTGGACGGGGTCACGGGCCGCAGCGCGGAGGGCCTGTTCGGCGCCGGCCCCGGGCGCGGCACCCGCCGTACCGAACTCCAGGCGGCGCTCGCCGCGCGGGCCGGGGAGCTGGGCGTACGTATCCTCGCGCGGCGGGCCGGCGAAGTCCGCCAGGACGGGCACCGGGTCGGCGCGGGCGGCCTGACGGCCCGGTACCTGGTGGCGGCGGACGGACTTCACTCCCCGGTGCGGCGCGCCCTGGGCCTGGCGGTACCGGCCACGGCGGGGCGGCCCGCGCGGTATGGACTGCGCCGGCACTACCCCGTGGCGCCGTGGAGCGACCTGGTGGAGGTGCACTGGGCGCACGACTGCGAGGCCTACGTGACCCCGCTGGGACCGGACCGGATCGGTGTGGCGGTGCTGACCTCGCGGCAGGCGCCCTTCGACGTCCAGCTGGCCGACCGCTTCCCGGCGCTGGCGGCCCGGCTGCCGCCCCCCGCGCCGGGCGCCGGGGTGCGCGGCGCCGGACCGCTGCGCCAGCGGGCGCGGACCCGGGTGTCGGGGCGGGTGCTGTTCGTCGGGGACGCGGCCGGGTACGTGGACGCGCTGACCGGTGAGGGGCTGACCCTGGCCGTCGCGGCGGCGGGTGAGGCCGTACGGTGCGTGCGCGCGGGCCGGCCGCAGGAGTACGAGCGCGCCTGGCGGGAGCTGTCGCGGGCGTACCGCGTCCTGACCTCGGGTCTGCTGTGGGCGCGCGGGCGGCCGGCGCTGGCAGGGCGGGTGGTTCCGCTGGCGGCCCGCCTGCCCGGGGTGTTCACGGGCGCGGTGAACCTGCTGGCACGGTGAGAGGGGCCCCGGCCGCGCATTAAGCGGCCGGGGCCCCTCGTCCGGGTGGGGTCAGGCGGTACCGCCCGCCCCCGTGTGCGCCGGCCGGTACGTCAGCGCCAGGCCGGCCAGGACCGCCCCGGCGCCGGAGCAGAGCACCGCCGTGACGCCGGCCCAGGAGTACGCCCCGCCGAGCGCGCCCAGGAGCGGGTCGAAGAACACCACACCGCCCACGACGTGCAGGGTGACCACCGCGAGGGCGGCCACCGCCGAGGCCCGCCAGACCACCGCGGTGTCCCGTATGACCAGCAGTGCGCCGACGAGGAGACACAGCAGGGCCGCTGCCGGTGCCGTCCACCGGGCGGGGTCCCCGCCGGGGAGGGCCGCGGCCAGGTCCTGCGGCAGGTGCAGGACCCCGCACAGCAGCAGCGCGGCGGCCGTGGGCCAGCGCAGGACGTGGCGCAACGCACCCCTGTCCCGGGCCGGACCCGTACCCGGCCCGGGGGGCGGCGCGGGTACCGGCCGGCGCTCCGGGGGCGGGGGCGGCGCCAGGGGCGGCCGGGTGGGCCGGAGCGCGGCGGCAGATCCGTCGGCCGGCCCGCCGGGAAACCCGTCGCGATGCCCATCGGGATGCCCGGCGGGAGCCGTGTCGGGCCCCAGGATGCTCGCCAGGAGGGCGACGTCCTCGATGGGCCGGCCGACCGCCGCCGCCCGCAGGGTGATGTCGGCCTCGGCCTCCTCCTGGGGCTGCTCGGCCAGCAGGGCGACCATCCGCCGGACCTCGTGTACGGGCCGGGAGACGGCGGCCGCGCGCAGCGCGTCGTGGCCGGGGCTGGGGGGTTGGCCGGTCTGCTTCAGGAGGCTCACCAGGGCGGTGACCTCCTCGACGGGGCGGCAGGTGGCCGCCGTCTCCAGCAGGGTGCGCATCGGTTCGTTGTGGGGTTCGGGGTGGTTCCCGGCGCCGGGCCCGGTCTCCGGTGGCGGCGGCGTCGCCGGGGCGGGCGGGGCGGTGACGGGCGGGGCGCCGTCGGCGGGGGCCGGGGTGTCGGCGCGGGCGCCGACCGGGGGTTGGTCCGGGGTGGGGTCCGGTGTGAGGGGTGGACCGTCGCGGTCGTCGTGTGGGGTGGCCGCGAGGGTGCTGGGGTCATTCATGGAAAGCTCCGTTCGCCGACACGCGGGTCTACACGTCGCGCGCCGGTCATCGTGCGTCATGGGAATCGCACGCTTCGTTACATTCAGCGCCACGGACCGGCACTGCGCCATTCGGGGCGGGCAAACGGGTCTGTGCCGCGCCCGTACGGGGCTGCGGGGCCGGACACGCCCCCGGCCGCCGCCCCCCGGGGACGGCGCGCGCGGGAGAGTGGCCGGGCGGGATCCGTCCGGTCGACGCGGCCTGCGCGCACCATCGCGCCCTGTGGGACGCGCTGCGGACGCCCGCCCCCACCCCGTCCTCCGGAAGGTGAAGCCATGAGCGCTCTGCGCGAGGTCCTGGAACCGTACGTGGGCGGCCCGGCGGCGCCCGGGGCGGTGGCCCTCGTCGCGCACGGCGACCGGGTCGAGTCCGTGGCCCTCGGCTTCGCGGAGGCGGGCGGGGACACCCCGATGGCCCCGGACTCGCTCTTCCGGGTGGCGTCGCTGACCAAGCCGGTCATCGCCGCCGCGGTGTTGATGCTCGCCGAGGAGGGTCTGCTGACCCTGGACGCCCCGGTGGCGCCCTGGCTGCCGGAGCTGGCCGCGCCGGTGGTCGTCCGCCGGGCCGACGGGCCCGTCGACGACGTGGTGCCGGCCCTGCGGCCCGTCACGGTCGAGGACCTGCTGACCTTCCGGGCCGGCTGGGGCTTCCCCTCCGACTTCAGCCACCCGGCCGTCGGGCTGCTGTTCAGCGAGCTCCGGCAGGGGTCTCCGGAGCCGCAGCGGATCGCACCGCCCGACGAGTGGATGGCGGCCCTGTCCCGGATCCCGCTGCTGCACCAGCCGGGCGAGGCGTGGTTGTACAACACCTGCTCCGACGTGCTCGGCGTGCTGATCGCCCGGGTCTCGGGGCGGACCCTGCCCGGGTTCCTGGCGGAGCGGATCTTCGGGCCGCTGGGGATGGCCGACACCGCGTTCTCGGTCCCGGAGGGCGTGCTCGGCCGGTTCACGGGCTACTACCGTGCCGGTCCCGAGGGGGGCGTCCCGGAGCTGGTGGACGCCCCCGACGGCCAGTGGACCCGCCCGCCCGCGTTCCCTTCGGGCGCGGGCGGTCTGGTATCCACCGCCCCCGACCTGTACGCCTTCGCGCGGATGCTGCTCGCCGGAGGGCGCGCCGGGGACGGGCGGGCCCTGCTGAAGCCCTCTTCCGTACGGCAGATGACGACCGATTGGCTGACACCGGCCCAGCGCAAGGGCGGCGAACTGTTCCTGGAGGGGCAGGGCTGGGGCTTCGGCGGCTGCGTGGACGTCGTGGCGCGGGATCCGTGGAACGTCCCCGGCCGCTACGGCTGGGTGGGCGGTACGGGCACGGCCGCGCACATCGTGCCGTCCACCGGGACGGCGGCCGTACTGCTGACCCAGCTGGAGATGAGCGGCCCGACCCCGCCCGCGGTGATGCGGGAGTTCTGGACGTACGCGGCCGGGGCGCGGCGCCCCTGAACCCGGCGCCGTCGCCCGGCCGCCCACGTCCGCGTCCGCGTCCGCGTCCGCGTCAGAGCCGGACGGTCCAGCTCACGGTCGATGTGAGGGTGCGGGCGACGGCGGGATCGCGGACCGCGGGGGTCCGGTCCTCGGCGGTCACCGTCAGCTTGTGGGCGCGCAGGTCGAGCAGCCACAGGTCGGCCACGCGCACCTCGTCCCGGCCCGCGAACCGCTTGAGTTCCCGTCCGTCGAGGTACCAGCGCACCACCAACTGGCGTCCGTCCGGGCCGGCCAGGCGCGGAACGGCCGCCTTCGCGGTGTGCCGCAGCCGCAGGGGGCGGTCGGTGGGGGTGAGCGCGGTGACGAGGTTCGCGTGGCGGTGGAACCCGCCGATCATCGCCTCGACTCCCGGGAGGTTGAAGGGCTTCCCCAGCACACGCATGATCGAGCTGTCGGTGGGGCGGTAGAGGCCGGTGACGTAGTAGCCGCCCCCCTCGTACGCGCCGACGGTCCCGCCGTCGGGGGACGGTTCGCCCAGCCAGCGGTACCACTTGGCCCGCTGCGCCGCCATCCGGCCGGCGTCCAGCGTGGAGGTGTTGGCGTCGGCGGGCTCGGGGCCGGTGTACTTCTCGTAGTCCGGCACGCCCGGGTAGAAGTATTCGTCGGCGAGCTTGCCGAGGGAGTGCCCGGTCTCGTGGATGGCCACCTGACCGGACTTGGGGTGTCCGGCGGAGGCGGTGGAGATCCCCTCGTAACCGAGGGTGGCGCTGGGCTCGTTGTACCCGGCCCCACCGTACTTGGCGCTGTTGGCGAGGACGATGACCAGGTCGGCGGCGGGCGCCTTGGCCACGTACGCGTCCACCTTGGGCTGGTCCACGCACAGCAGCCGCTCGATGGACTCGCACCAGAAGTACGAGCCGAGCGCGGTGTCGCGGACGGTGTCCGGGCCGGGGTCGCCGGAGACCCCGGACCGGGCCGAGACGGCGTCAACGGTCCAGACGTTGAAGAGGTCGCGGTAGGTCGTGTAGGGCTCGACGGCCGTGACCTCGGCCCACTTGGCCCGGGCGTCGGCGTGGAACTGCCCGAGCTGGTCGGCGGTGTAGCCGTCGCCGATCACGACCACGTCCAGCCGGTCGGCGGTGGGGCCGTTGTCGATCATTTTGGCGACTTGGCCGTCGGCCTCGCGGGCGGCCCCCGAGAGGCGGGAGGCGGCCTTGGCGGGCCCGGCGGCCGGCACCCGGACGTGCCCGGAGCCGGCTTCGCCGCCGTGCTCCGGACCGGGTATCTCGACTTCCACGGCGGTGCGGTGGGGCGGGTCGGCCGCCGCGGCGGGCGCGGTCGCGGTCAGGAGTGCGGCGCCCGCGCAGAGCGCGGCGAGGGCCGCGCGCAGGGCCGGCCGGACGGCTGGTGTCATGAAGTCCTCCGCCTGGAGCAGGAGTGGGGTGGGGGGTCGGACAAGAGGGTTAAGCGCGAACTTAAGTCCACTGAACCGGCTGCTTAAATTAGGCGGCGCGCGGGGCGTGCGCAATGGGTGACTCCCGTTCGATACTGGGGAGTTGGATCCAGCGGCGGCACAGCGAGGGGATTTCATGGACGAACCGGCCGAGATCGGGCGCAGGGTACAGCGGCTGCGCGCGGAACGCGGGCTGACCCAGCGGCAGTTGGCGCAGCCCGACTACACCCCCGCCTACGTGTCCACCCTGGAGGCGGGGAAGGTGCGGCCCTCGGAGACCGCCCTGCGCTTCCTCGCCGGACGGCTCGGGACCTCGTTCGAGGAGCTGGCCACGGGGCGGCCGCCCGGCCTGGCCACCGCGCTGCGCCTCGCCCTGACCGACGCCCAGAGCACCCTCGCCACCGGCACGGCGCGGGAGGCGGCCCCACAGTTCGGCCGGCTGCTCGCCGAGGCGGAGCGCCTGGGCCTCACCGACGAACGGGCCGAGGCGCTGCTCGGACTCGGCGAGTGCGCCCTGGAGTGCGGGGAGCTCACCGAGGCCGCCGGGCACTTCGAGGCGGCGGAAGCGCTGCTGTCCGGGGAGCCGCTGCCGCGGCGGGCGCGGGCCGTGCGCGGTCGCGCGGTCGTGCACCTGCTCGCCGGTGAACTGCGCTACGCCTGCTACCTGCTGGAGTCCGCGATCGACGCGCTGAACGCGGGCGGCCTCGGGGATCCGGAGGCGCTGGTGCTGCTCTACACCGCGGTGATCGGCCCGTACCTCGACATGGGCGCGCGGACCCGGGCGGCGCAGGCCGCCGAACTCGCCCTGGCGCTGGCCCCGCAGGTCGGGGACCCCGCGCTGGTGGCGGGGATGCACCGGCAGGTGGCGCGGACGTTCCTCGCCGACGGGCGCACGGCCGACGCCGACGCCGCGCTGGCCAGGGCCCAGGCGGTGTACCGGCAACTGCGGCTGCGCACGGACCTGGCGCACTGCCACTGGATGCGCGGCTACGTCCGGGCGCAGCACGGGGAGCTGGACGCGGCCGAGCGGGAGCTGCGGTGCGCGCGGGAGATGCTGACGGCCCGGCGGGCGGCGCTGTACACCGCGCAGGTGGAGGTGGAGCTGGCCGACGTGCTGCGGCGGCTCGGCCGGTACGACGAGGCGGTGGACCTGGTCTCGGGGCTGCTGGAACCGGACGCGGCCGGTGGGAGCGTGGCCGCGGCGGCAGTGCACGCGGGGGGCGCGCACCGGCTGCTCGGGCTGGTCGCGCAGGAGCGCGGGGAGACGGAGGCGGCCGAGGAGCACTACGTACGGGCGTTGTCGCTCCTGGAGCGCAGCGGGGCGGACGGCGATCTGGCGGACGTGTGCCGGCTGCTCGGTGACCTGCTGCGGCGGGCGGGCCGCACCGAGGCGGCGATGGACGCGTACCGCACCGGGCTCCGGCACCGTGCGGCGGCCCCGGGCACGACCACGCTGGGCCCGGCCCCGGCGACCCCGTACCCGGCTCCGGTCCGGGCCCGGTCCCCGCAGACGGGGCCGCTCCCGGCACCGCGGTGAGGGCGGTGCCGGGAGCGGCGGACCGGGGGGCCGTACGGCCGGGAGCGCGGCCGGGGTGGCCGACGGGTCAGTGGTTCTCGGTGGGCTGGAGGTCGTGCGGGATCAGCGCCCAGGTGGTGACCGCGGCGGCGACCGCCAGGGCTCCGGCCATCAGGAACGCCGGGGTGATCGCCAGGGTGTAGGCCTGCGAGGCCGCCTCCAGCAGGGCCTCTCCTACGGTTCCGCCCAGCTGCTGCGCGGTGTGCGCGGCCTCGCCCACGGAGTCCCGTACGGCGCTCGCGGCCGGGCCGTCCAGGTCGAGCACCGGCAGGTTGCCCCGGTAGAGGGCCGCGGCGGTGCTGCCGATGATGGCCACGCCCATCGCGGAACCCAGCTCGTAGCAGGTCTCCTCGATGGCGGCGGCGCTGGAGACCTCGTCGGCGGGCGAGGTGGACATCAGGGTCACGGAGGCCACGGTGGTCGCGATGCCCGCGCCCAGGCCTATGACCGTCAGTGCCACCGCGAAGGCCGGGTAGCCGAGGCCGGTGAACTGCTGGAGGGTCCAGGGCAGGGCCATGCCGGCCGCGAGGACCACCAGGCCGGCGCCGAGGACGTGCCGGATCGGGAAGCGCTGCATCAGCGTGGGCGCGACCATCGAGCCGCAGATCAGGGCAAGCGGGGCGGGCAGCAGGCGCATTCCGGCCTCCAGCGGGCTGTAGCCCTGGCCGTACTGGAACCACTGGGTGACGAGGAAGAGGATCGCGCCCATCCCCATCATCGGCAGGAAGATCGCGGTGGCGGCGACGCTGAAGGCGGGCTTGGCGAACAGCCGCACCTGGAGCAGCGGGTTGTCCACGCGCAGCTGGCGGCGGACGAACACGGTGAGCGCGACGAGGGCCACGGCCAGCAGGGCCCACGGCAGCGGGTCGCCCGCTCCGGCCTTGCCGAGCTCCTTGATGCCGCCCGCGAGGGCGAGCATGCCGACGATCGACTGGAAGACACCGGCCCAGTCCCAGCGGCCGGTGCTGCGCGGGTTGCGGGATTCGGGCAGGTAGCGCAGACCGGCCGCGACGATCACGGCGGCGACGGGGAGGTTGAGGAGGAAGGCGGAGTGCCAGCCGTAGTCCTCGACCAGGAGCCCGCCGACGACCGGGCCGAAGGCCATGCCGCCACCGAAGACGGCGGCCCACACGGCGAGCGCGAAGGCGCGCTCCTTGGCGTCGGTGAAGACGGTGCGCAGGATCGAGAGGGTGGACGGCATGATGGCCGCGCCACCGATGCCGAGCAGGGCGCGGGCCGCGATCAGGTGCCAGGCCTCGGTGGAGAACACCGCGATCAGCGAGGCCACGGAGAAGATCGCGAAGCCGGTCATCAGGAGCCGCTTGCGGCCCCAGCGGTCGCCGAGGGCGCCGGCGGTGACCAGCAGGCCCGACAGGGCGAGGGCGTAGACGTCGATGATCCACAGCTGCTGCACGGCTCCGGGCTGGAGGTCGGCGACGAGCGAGGGGAAGGCCACGTTGAGGATCGTGGTGTCCATCGAGATGAGCAGGAGGCTGCCGGAGAGGATCGCGAGGACGATCCAGCGGCGCGGGTCCCGCGTGGGGGTGTGCATGGGGTTCCGTTCTGGTCTGTGCACGGGTGTGCCGCCCGGGGCGGCGGATCAGGCGGTGGGGGCGGTCTGCGGCCAGGGGGGACGCGCTCCCCCGAGGAAGGACGTCAGGACGAGGCGGCCGATCTCGCGGCGGGCGAGGTGGCCGTCGCGCACGCCTTCGGCGGCGGCGTCGAGCAGGCCCCAGAGGGAGTACCAGATCCAGTACGGCGGCAGGTCGACGCGCAGCCGTCCGAGCCGCTGGCCCAGGGCGAGGAAGGCGAGGGCCCGCTGGTCCTGGCGCTCGATCCCGGCGCGGAACGCGGGGTCGGCGAGCACGGTGGCGTCGCGCGAGGTGAATCCGTACAGGTGGGCGGCGGGGAGCAGGGCGACGACCAGTTCCTCCAGCGCAGCGTCGAAGGAGGCGCCGTCGGCGGTCTCCGCGTGCAGGTCGGCGGGGGCGAGGCAGCCGTCGACCACCTCGATCGACCGGGCGGCGACCGCCTTGATCAGCGCCTCGCGCGTGGCGTAGCGGCGGCCGAGCGTGGCGCGGCTGGTGCCGACGCCGGCGGCGATCTGCACCATCGAGGCGCTGTGATCGCTCGCGAGGACGCGCGCCACGGCGTCGAGCAGTTCTTCTTCACGCATAGGGATGAGCCTCCTTCGCCTCGTACGATACATATTTGTCTCACACGATGCAAAGAAGACTCAACTGATAGGGAATCGTCTCCCCCTCATCTAGCCGAGGGGCCTCACCTCACCGAGCGGTGGGCGCCGCGCACATACGGTTCGACCGCCCGGGTTTCGCCGGGGCCGCGTCGGGCAGAAGGCGTGTGCCGCCCCGCGCATTCGCGGGGCGGACCAGGTTCGGGTGTCAGTCCTCGGCCGCGGTACGGGCGCGGGCTCCCGTACGGGTCCGGCCGGCGGTGGTGGCCCGCCGCGGGTGGCGCCGGAGGTACTCCTCCTCCAGCTCCTTCAGCCGCTGGGTGTGCGTGGCCAGCGCGTCGTCCGACCCGTGCAGCAGGGTCTCGTGGCGCGTGCGGTGGATGGTCTCCAGCTCCTTGAGCAGCCGGCCGTCCTCCAGCTCGCCCGCCGCCGTTCCACGGGCCGTGTGCTCCGCCATGGCAACCGCCTTCCACGTCGCCCCCACGTTCCACGGTAAGGGGACCGCACGGTCACGGCGGCCCGGGGACGGGAGCGCGCAGGGCGCAGCGGACCGACCAGGTCACCGAGACCAGCGGGACGGCGACCACCGCCCCGACCACTCCGGCCGCGATGGCGCCCGCGACCACCGAGACCGCGACCACCAGGGGGTGCAGCCGTACCGCCCAGCTCATCACGAGCGGGTGCAGCAGGTGCCCCTCGATCTGGCCGATGACCACGATCAGCGCGACCACGATGGCCGCGGTCACCGGCCCCTTCGCCGCGAGGGCCACCACGGCGGCCACGGCGAGGGCGACGGGCGAGCCGATGAGCGGCACGAAGGCGGCGACGAACTCCAGCAGGGCAAGCGGGACGGCCAGCGGGACTCCGAGGAGGGTGAGGGCCACCCCGACGAGGAGGGCGTTCGTGGCCGCGACGAGCACGATCCCGTGGGTGTATCCGGTGAAGGTGCGCCAGGCCGCGCGCCCGCCGATGGCCACCCGCCCGCGCGTCCGTTGCGGGAGCTGCTCGCAGAACCACTCCCACTGTCGGCCGCCGCCGTGCAGGAAGAACACCGAGGAGAACACCGCGAGCGCCAGCATGGTGAACACCTGGACGAGTTGCCCGGCCCCGGTGACGGCCGTGTTGAGCAGCGTGGAGCGGTGGCTGGAGAGGTAGGAGCCGATCTTCGACTGGAGGTCGGACAGGGCGTGCGGGTCCAGCCGGAAGGGCGGCCGGGCCAGCCAGCGTTCGATGCTGGTCAGGCCCTCGCGGAACTCCCTGCCCAGGGTCCCGCTCTCCCCCGCCACTGCCTCGCCGACCAGCGCGAGCACGCCCATCAGCAGCACGGCGCTGCCGACCAGGCTCACCGCGACCGCGACGGAGCGGGGCATCCGGCGGGCCAGGATCCGGGTGGGCGGGCCCAGCAGGGACGTGATGACCAGGCCGAGGAAGAGGGCCACGGTGATCTCGTGGAAGCGGCCCAGGACGACGAAGACCGCGTACACGGCGGCGCCCACGACCAGCAGGCGCCACGCGTAGGACGCGGCCGTGCGCAGGAACGGGGACACCGGCGGCATGCAGCATGGGTGCCACCGCGGGAGGCCGATGCCACGCGCCGGGCCGCGTATTCGCCCGTCCGGGGAGAAAATGCGTTGCCGTGGCAGCGGGGCCCGCGCACGATGGCCCGTCGTGAGTGGATCCCGATTGTCCTCCGTACTGCCCGATCTGTCCCCGTGGCGCTCCAGCCGTGACTTCCGACTGCTCTTCTTCCAGGGGACGGTCACCTTCTTCGGCTCGTTCATGGCGATGATCGCCCTGCCGCTGCAGATCAAACACCTGACGGATTCGCCGCTGGCGGTCGGTGCCATGGGCGCGGTGGAGCTGGTACCGCTGCTGGTCTGCGGGCTCTACGGAGGCGCCCTCGCCGACGCCGTCGACCGGCGGCGGCTGATCCTGCTGACCGAGGCCGGGCTCGGGGTCCTCGCCCTGGTGCTGCTGGTGAACGCCCTGTTGCCGCAGCCACTGCTGTGGCCGCTGTACGTGGTCGCGGCCGGGGTGTCCGCGCTGACCGGGCTGCAACGGCCCGCGCTGGACTCGCTGATGGCGCGGATCGTGCCGCACGACCAGCTGAGCGCCGCGGCCGCGCTCAACGGGCTGCGCTACCAGTTCGGGGCGATCGCCGGCCCGGCGCTGGCCGGCGTGGTCGTCGCGTACGCCGGGTACGCGCCCGCGTACTGCGTCACCGTCGTGGGGTTCCTCGTCTCGGTGCTCCTGTGTACGCGGCTCAGCCCGGCGCCCCCGGTCGGCGACGGGGCGCGCCCCTCGTTGCGGGGGATCGCCGAGGGCGCCCGGTACGCGTGGAGCCGGCCGGTGCTGCTGGGCACGTACGCCGTCGACCTGGCGGCGATGTTCTTCGCGTTCCCGAACGCGATCCTGCCCTTCCTCGCCGACGAGCTCGACGCGGTGTGGGCCCTCGGCCTGATGTACGCGGCGGGCGCGGTGGGCTCCCTGGTGCTGGGGCTGACCAGCGGTTGGGTGTCGCGGGTGCGGCGGCACGGGCTGCTGGTGGTCTGCGGGGCGGCCGTGTGGGGTCTGGCGATCGCGGCGGCGGGCTGGTCCTCCGGGATCTGGCTCGTCCTGCCGTGCCTGGCGGTGGCCGGTGCGGGCGACATGCTGAGCGGTCTGGGGCGGGCCACGATCTGGAACCAGACGATCCCGGAGGAACTGCGCGGGCGGCTGGCGGGCATCGAGGTGCTCTCGTACAGCTGCGGTCCGCAGCTCGGCCAGGTCCGGGCGGGCACGATGGCCGGATGGACCGGTACCCGTCCGGCGTTCTGGAGCGGCGGACTCGCCTGCGTGGCCTCGGTGGCACTGCTGGCCGCGCTGCTTCCGAAGCTGATCTCCTACGACGCCGACACCGACGAGGACGCGGCCCTGCGCCGGGCCGCCCGGGAGGCGGACCAGGCCGGTCCGCCGCCGCGGCAGGGGGCCGCCGCGGCCTGAGGGGCCGTGGGGCCCGAACGGCGGTCCTCACTGTGCGCGGCCCGGCCGGGGCCGGGAGGGTGACGGCATGGGCGCATGGTGGTACCGCAACATCCTGGAGCCGGGCAAACTGCCGCTGCTCCTCGCGCTGTCCGCGTTCGTGGTCACCTTCGCCGTCACCCGGGTCATCACCCGGATGATCCGGGCCGGGAAGGGCCCGTTCCGCAATGTCACGCCGGGTGGACTGCACGTGCACCACGCCGTGCCCGGGGTGGTGTTGATGACCGTGGGCGGGTTCACGGCGATCGCGGGGGGCCGCACGGGGTGGGGCGCCTGCATCGCGGCCGTGCTGTTCGGCATGGGTACCGGACTGGTGCTGGACGAGTTCGCGCTGATCCTGCACCTGAGCGACGTCTACTGGAGCAAGGAGGGGACCATCAGCGTCGAGGTGGTCATCCTGACCTCAGCGCTCGCGGCCCTGCTGCTGTGCGGGTTCCTGCCGCTCGGGGTGGACGGGCTGACGCCGGACGAGGAGCACAACCGGCTGACCGCGGTCGGGACGGTGGTGTTCAACCTGCTGCTGGCCGTCGTCGCCCTGTTCAAGGGGAAGCCGCGGATGGCCGTGCTCGGGGCGATCGTCCCGATGATCGCGCTCGTCGCCGCGGTGCGCCTGGCCCGGCCGGTGTCCCCGTGGGCGCGCAGGTTCTACCGGCGGCGGCCGAGGGCGCGGGCGCGGTCCCTCAAGCGCGCCTACCACCACGACCGGCGCTGGAGCGGGCTGCGGCGCCGGGTCGACTACCTGATCGGCGGCGCGCCCAGCCGGTGAGGACGGCAGTGGCTCCCCGGACGGCGCCGCCCGGGGAGCCGGGGGACGCTCAGGCCTCGGCGGGCACGGCCGGGGCGGCTTCGAGCTGCCAGGCGTGGCGCTTGAACTCGCGGCGGAAGTCGGCGTGGTCCTCCCACTGGCGGGCGATTCCGCGCAGCACGTCCCAGTGGTGTTCCACCGACTGGTCGATGACGTTGCGCATCCGCTGGTCGGCGGTCTGCCGCTGCTCGAAGAGCCCCTTCACCGCCGAAGCCTCCAGCACGCTGTTGCGCAGCGCGCGCAGGGCCCGGGAGGTGTCGTCCATCGCGAAACCGCGCTCACTTCCGGTCTCCGCGTCGAACAGCGGGGTCAGCCGCGCCTCGATGAACGCGGTGATCCGCTCGAAGTGCTGCACGTCCATCAGGGGTCTCCCTTTCCCGCCGTGCGCGCGCCCGGGGCGCGGCACGGCCCTTCGAAACTGCTCGGGGCCGAGCTCCGTTGCAGGATACGAGGTCCGCCCGACCGGCCTGCCACAGGTCCGCTTCCGGCGGAAAGGGACATACTGCTGCCGTGAACGACACGGTCGGTGCGGGACGGCACCGCGGGCGCCCACGACGGCGCCGGTGGATCGGGGCTGCGGTGGCGGTGGCCGTCGCGGGGGTTCTGGTGACGGGTGCGCTCGTCGGGGACGACGCGTTCTCGGACACGGGTGACACCGTACGGCTGGACGAGGGCGGGGGGCGGGCGCGGGGCGCGCCCGTGGACGCCCTGACCCAACTGCCCACGGGCCCCGCGCCGGAGCTGAGGATCGCCGCGACGATCCCGGAGGACGGCAGCAAGGTGCTGGTGACCACCCTCGCGGGGAAGAAGTCGGGGTTCACGGGCAAGGTGTGGCTGTGGCTGCCGCCGCAGTACAAGGAGGCCCGGTACGCGCACAGCGGCTTCCCGGTGATGATCGCGCTGCCGGGCGGGCCGGGTTTCCCCGTCAACTACTGGATGGACCGGAACCTCAAGCTGGAGGCGAGCATCTCCGCGTGGTCCAGGGACGGCAGCAGTCTTCCGTTCATCCTGGCCATGCCGGTGCTCAACCCCCGGACGGACGGGAAGGAAGGCCTCTACTGGGACGGGAGCGACATCCCGGGGCAGCCGAAGATGGGGACCTGGCTGACCGAGGACGTGCCCGATCTGGTGCGGTCGGCCTTCCGGACCATCAAGTCCCGTGACGGATGGGCCTTCATGGGGAGCTCGACCGGCGGCTTCGCGGGGCTCAAGGCGGTACTGCAGAAGCCGGACCGGTTCAAGGCCGTGATCGCCGGGGGTCCCGACATCCTGCCCGACTCCCGGCTGTGGCGCGGGTATCCCCGGGAGAAGCTGGAGAACAGCCCGCCGGAGCTGGCACGGCGGCTCATCGACCGCAACGGGCCCGAGGTCTACCTCGCCTTCCAGGTCGGTACCAAGGGCAGCGACGTGCGCTGCCGGCCGCAGGTCGAGAACTTCATCCGGCAGTACGGGACCGGCCCCGTGAAGACGAGGTTCCACGTCGACGAGGGCGGCGGGCACAACGCGCGCACGTACGTCCCCGGCATGCACGACGGGGCGCTGATCCAGTGGGTCAGCGCGCACATGCGCGGTCCGGTCCCCGGCGGCTGACGCGCGGCGGCGGGCGAAACCCGTGGCAGCGGGGGTCCGGTCCGGGGTTCAATGCGGCCATGGAGAACCTGGTCGCCCCGGTCTGGGAGGCACTGCCCGAGGACGTACGCGCGCACGTGGACGCCCTGTTGCTGCTGGACCGCCGCATCATGGCGGTGAAGGCCGTCCGTGACGCCTCCCCGGAGCCCGCGCCGGGCATCCGGGCGTGCGTCGACATGCTGGAGGAGCGGCGTACGGCGCTCATCGCCCGGGGTACGGCGCCGGCGGGGTGACGGCCAGGACCGGCGGGGCCGGAGAGGCGTGGCGGTGGCCGCAGGGCTCGAAGACCAGGAGCACTGGCTCGCCCGGGCGTTGGCGCCAGGAGATCCGCTCCGGGACGCCGGTACACACCGGGCAGGAGGGCAGCGGGCCCGGCCGCCCCGCCCGGAACTCGGGCGCGAGCACACGCGTCGGCGGCGGCACGGTCTGCGGATCACGCACGGCGGCTCCCTGGTCGGGTGGTCTCACTCCCCGCACTGTGCCATGACCGGCGTCCGCCGCGCACGGGCGAATCCTCCAGTGTTCCGGCTGGTCAGGGGGAGGTCCGCCGGTCCGCACCGGGTGCTCTGCGGACACTTGGTGATCAAGCGGGCTTCCGTTCGGCCTCGACCAGTCCGGATTCGTAGGCGGCGATGACCGCCTGGGCCCGGTCGCGGACGCCGAGCTTGCCGAAGACGCCGGTGATGTGGTTCTTGACCGTGGAGACACTGATGTCCAGCTCCGCGGCGATCTCGGCGTTGTCGAAGCCGCCGGCCAGCAGCCGCCAGATCTCCAGCTCGCGCGGGGTGAGTCCGGTGGGCGACGCGGGGACGGCGGGCCGGGGTTCGCGCGGGGAGGCTCGTACGTAGGTGGAGATCAGCCGGGTCAGCAGGCGGGGCGCGACGGCGGCCTCTCCGGCGTGCACCGTGCGGACGGCCGCGATCAGTTCCTCGGGGGAGACGTCCTTGGGCAGGAAGCCGTAGGCGCCCGCGCGCAGGGCGGCGACCACGTACTCGTCCATGTCGAAGGTGCTCAGGGCCAGCACCCGGGACCCGGGCCGGGTGCGGGACAGTTCGCCGGTGGCCCGGACCCCGTCGAGCACGGGCATCCGGATGTCCATGACCACCACGTCGGGGCTCAGCCGGCCGGCCAGTTCCACGGCCTCCGCCCCGTCGCCGGCCTCGCCGACCACCTCGACGTCCGGGTGGGGGGCCAGGATCAGGGCCAGGCCGCGCCGGACCAGCGGCTGATCGTCGGCTATGAGCACACGGATCATCGGCGGGCTTCCTCTCCCTCGGGGGCGCCGGCGCCCGGTGCCACCGGGAGGCGGGCCGCGACCCGGAACCCGCCCGCGTCGAGCGGGGCGGCCTCCAGGGTGCCGCCCTGCAGGGCGACGCGTTCACGCATTCCGATCAGACCGTACCCGCCGCGGCCGGGCGGCCGTACGGGGGCCGCTCCGGTTCCGGATCCGCTGCCCGGCCCGTCGTCGCTCACCTCCACGGTCACCTCGTCCGGGCGGTACGTCAGCCGTACGTGGGCCCGCGCGTCCCCGGCGTGCTTGCGGGCGTTGGTCAGGGCCTCCTGCACCACCCGGAACGCCGTCAGGCCGACGGTGGGCGGGAGCGGGCGGACCGTGCCGCGTACGGTGAACTCCGTCTCCATCCCGGCGAGCCGGGACTCGGCGACGATCCGGTCCAGGTCCCCGGCGCCGGGCTGCGGGGCGGGCGGGACCGTCTCCGGCTCGTCGCCGGCCCGCAGCACGTCCAGCAGCTGCCGCATCTCCGCGAGCGCCATCCGGCCGGAGCCCTCCAGGGTCACCAGGGCCTCACGGGCGGCTTCCGGGTCGTGCGCCAGGTTGGCCCGGGCCCCGCCCGCCATCAGCTGCATGGTGGTGATGTGGTGGGCCACGATGTCGTGCAGCTCCCGGGCGATCCGGCGGCGTTCCTCGGCCACCGCGCGGTCGGCGAGCAGGATCCGGTTGGCCTCCATCTCCCGCTGCCGGCGCTTGACCAGGAATCCGGTGACGACGACAAGGAGGGTGGCCGCCACGTTGGAGAGTACGCCGAAGCCCGGCTCGAACGGCAGGCCGCCCTGGCCCAGGCTGCTCAACGGCGCCGTCAGGAGGGCGGCCACGGCCACCACCGCGGAGCGGCGGGCCACGGCGACCGAGTACAGGGCGACGGCCGGGGCGAGACCGAAGTGCGGGGAGACCGTGGCGGTCAGGTTCACCGCCACGCCCAGGACCATCACCACCGCCAGCGTCGCCACCGGGTGACGGCGCCGGGCGACCAGGGACAGTCCCGCGGCCACCACCAGGGCCCCGGCGGTGACCTCCAGCGCGGCGCCCTCGAACTGGGTGTCGAAGCCGAAGCCCGTGAGGTCCACGGCCGCCGCGCCGACGGCCACCAGTGCGTCGTTGCGCGTCCACGTCAGCCGGTCGGCGCGGGTCGTGCTCATCGGTGTCGATCCTCCCCCACGGACCGCCGTCCCGGCAGCCCTCGTCGGTCCATTCTCACACCGGCCCACACCCCGGTCGCCGTCCCCGGGGACCGCTTCGGACCAGGACCCGAGTCCTGGTCCGGGCCCGTCCCCGGACCCTGGTACCGGCCGGGAACTCCTCCTTGACCAGGACGTTTTCCCGCCCGGCCGGTGATGGTCTGGATACGTGCCGGGGACCCGGCGCAGTCGCAACGGACCGACCGGAGGAGAACAGTGATCCGCGCCCTGACGGGATGCTCGACGAGGAACGCGTGGAAGGTGATCGCCCTGTGGGCGGTGCTGGGCATCGGGCTGACCATCCTGGGCCAGGTGTTCGTCTTCCGCGCCACCCAGCCCGGCAACGACGGCTTCCTGCCCGCCACCTACGATTCGGCGGCTGCGCTGCGGATCTCCGAGGAGCACTTCGGCGCACGGCCGGACAGCGATCCGGTGACCGTGCTGGTGGCCCGTACGGACGGCGGCGCACTCGGCGCCGCCGACGAACGCAGGATCGAGGAGGTGTCGGCGCGCCTGGCGGGGCGGAAGATCGTCATGCCGAGGAGCAAGGACGACCCGCCCTTCACGCAGGACCACTCCCAGGTCCCCCGGTTCGGCGCCGGGATGACGGCCCCGGACCGCTCCTTCCGGCTGCTGTCCGCGGGGCTGAAGGGCAATCCGCAGGACCCGGGGGTGCAGGCCACCTACCGGGAGTTCCGGGAGCAGACCCGGACGGCGTTCCGCGAGGCGGGCATGCGCACGGGGTTCACGGGCGGGCTGGCCGCGACGGTGGACACCGCCGACGCGGAGGAGACCCGGTCGAAGGTGGTCGGCGCGGTGGTCATGGGCCTGATCGTGCTGCTCCACGTACTGGTCTTCCGCAGTGTGCTCGCGGCCCTGCTGCCGCTGCTCGCGATGGCGGTGATCGGGGGCGGGGCGGCCGGGGCGGTGATCCTGGCGTCGATGGCGACCGGCATCCGGCTGGCCCCCTCCACCCCCGGGCTGATCAACGTGGTGCTCATGGGCATCGGCATCGACTACTTCCTCTTCCTGCTGTTCCGCTTCCGCGAACGGCTGCGGCTCCACCCCCGTGAGACGGGCCGGGAGGCCGCCGCGGAGGTCGCGGGCCGGGTGGGGACGGCCGTCACCTCCGCCGCGCTGACGATCGTCGCCGCGTTCGCCACGCTCGGGATCGCCTCCTTCGGCCAGTTCCGGGTGCTGGGCCCGGCGATCGCGCTGTCCGTGCTGGTGATGCTGCTGGGCAGTCTGACGCTGATGCCGGCGCTGCTGGCCGTGAGCGGCCGGAGGATGTTCTGGCCGTCACGCGCCCTGGAGCACGGGCCGCGCGAGGGCCTGGCGGGGCGGCTCGGGGCGATGACGGCCCGGCGTCCGGTGGCGCTGGTCCTCGCCTCGGTGGTGCTGCTCGGCGCGCTGACGGCGGGTCTGGCCGGCATCCGCGTGGACTACGGGCAGTCCGGCGGGGACGGGGAGCGGACCGGCGCCGTGCTGACGGCCGCGGAGATCTCCCGCTCGCTGCCCGCCGGGGTCTCGGACCCGACGAGCGTGCTCGTCGCCTCCCGGGACGGCGCTCCGCTCGGCGCGGAGCGGGTGGCCGGGCTGGCCGGGGCGCTCGCCCGGGTGCCGGGAGTGGGCCGGGTGGCGCCGACCGTGCTCAGCGAGGACGGGAAGGCGGCCCGCATCGACCTGCTGCTGGCGGTGGAGTCCGGCGGGCAGGAAGCCCGCGACCTCGTCTCGGGGCCGGTCCGCAAGACGGTCCGTGCGAACCTGCCCGCCGGGACCGAGGCCCACGTCGGCGGAACGGCGTCGGTGTTCGCGGACATCGCGGTGGCGGTCGACGAGGACCTGAAGGTCATCTTCCCGGTGGCCGCGGTGCTGATCGCCGTCATCCTGCTGGTCCTGCTGCGGAGCGTGCTCGCCCCGCTGGTGCTGATGCTCGCGGTCGGACTGGGCTTCGCGGCCACGCTGGGGGCCTCGACGCTGGTCTTCCAGCACGGGCTGGGGCGGCCCGGCGTGGACTTCACGCTCCCGCTGGTGCTGTTCCTGTTCGTGGTGGCGCTGGGCACCGACTACAACATCCTGATCAGCGACCGGATCCGGGAGGAGATGGAGCGGCCCGGACCGGCCCGGGCGGCGGTGGCCCGCGCCGTACGGCACACCGCGCCGGCTATCGCGTCCGCCGGGCTGGTGCTCGCCGCGTCCTTCGGGAGCCTGGCCGTCAGCCCGCATCCCGGTACGCAGCAGACCGGTTTCGCGACGGCGGTCGGGATCCTGCTCTCCGCCTTCGTCCTGTCGATCGTGCTCGTGCCCGCGCTGGCCGCGCTCCTGGGCCGGTCGCTGTGGTGGCCGCTGCGACCGCGGCCCCACGGGGGTGAGCACCGGGCGGCCCGGCCGGAGGCAGAGCGGGTGCCGGTGGGCTGAACCGGCCGCACCGGGAACGCCGCGGCGCGCGCCCCCACGACCGCCCCCCCCGCCGCGGCGTACGGAGGTCCGGGCGGCGGGACCCGGTCAGGCGAGCCGGTCCACCTCGGGGTGGTCCTTCAGCCAGGCGCGCACGGCCTGCTGCTCCTGACCCTTGCCGGTCTCCTGGATCTTCGCCTCCAGGCCGGTGAGCTGGGCCTCGGTGAGCTTGAAGGAGCGCAGCCACTCGGCCACCTTCGGCTCGTCGTCGGAGAAGCCCTTGCGCGCCAGGGTGTGGATGCCGTCACCCTTGCCCCAGGCGCCCTTGGGGTCCTCCAGCTTGGTGAGCCGGTACGAGGAGTAGGCCCAGTGCGGGGACCAGAGGACGACCGCGACGGGCTCCTTCTTCTCGTAGGCCCGCTTCAGCTCGGCGAGCATGCCCGGGGTGGATCCGTCGACGACCTCGTACTCGCCGTCGAGGCCGTACTCCCCCAGCACCTTGTCCTTGAGGATGGACATCGCGCCGGCGCTCGGCTCGATGCCGATGATCCGGCCCTTGAACTCGCCGGACCTGCCCTTGAGGTCGGCCAGCGAGCGGACGTCCTTCATGTACGAGGGGACGGCCAGCTCCAGCGAGGTGGGTCCGTACCAGGAGCCGAGGTCCTCCAGCTTGTTCCCGTACTTCTGCCAGTACTGGGCGTGCGTGACGGGCAGCCAGGAGTCGGTCTGGAAATCGATCTGGCCGCCGGCGAGGCCGGTGTAGAGCGCGCCGGCCTCCAGCTGGCGGGCGTCGACCTTGAAGCCGCGGCGCTCCAGCAGCTCCTTCCAGAGGAAGGTCGAGGCGATGCCCTCGTCCCAGGGGATGTAGCCGAGCGAGACCTTGCGGCCCTTGCCGATGTCGGCGGCGCCGGCCGGGCCGGGCTCCTCGTGGGCGCCGAAGGTGCTCATGCCGCCGGCCACGAGGGCCAGGACGACGGCGCCGGTGACGGCGTACGCGGGCTGCGGCCGGTAGCTCCAGAGCCGGGCCGCGCCGCTCGCGGCCGACCGGGTCTTCTCCAGGGCGCGGCGGCCGAGCAGGGAGACCTGGCGGCCCAGCGCGCCGGTCATCCGGTCCAGGTACATGGCGAGGATGACGATGGAGACGCCCGCCTCGAAGCCGAGGCCGATGTCGACGTTGCCGATGGCGCGGTAGACGGCGCCGCCGAGTCCGCCGCCGCCGACCATGCCGGCGATGACGACCATGGACAGGCCGAGCATGATGACCTGGTTGACGCCCGCCATGATCGTGGGCAGGGCCAGCGGGAGCTGGACGCGCACGAGGGTGTCGCGCGGGGTGGTGCCGAAGGCCTCGGCGGCCTCGACCAGTTCGGCGTCGACCTGGCGGATGCCGAGCTCGGTCATCCGTACGCCCGGCGGCAGCGAGAAGATGATCGTGGCGATGATGCCGGGAACCACGCCCACGCCGAAGAAGATGATGCCGGGGATCAGGTAGACCATGGCGGGCATGGTCTGCATGAAGTCCAGGACGGGCCGCAGGGTGGCGCTGACCCGGTCCGAGCGGGAGGCCCAGACGCCGAGCGGCAGGGCGAACACGAGCGTGACGAGGGTCGCCACGAGGACCAGCGACAGCGTGGACATGGCTTCGTCCCACAGCGCCACCGAGTCCACGAGCGCGAACGCGGCGAAGGCCAGCAGGCCGGCGAGCAGCCCGCGCAGCCACCAGGCGGCGACCGCGAGGATGCCCGCGAAGAGCAGCGGGGCGGGTGCGGAGAGCACCGCGTCGATGCCGTCGTAGAGGCCGGTCACGACGGTGCTGATGGCGTCGAAGAGCCAGGACAGGTGGCGCTGGAGGAAGTCGACGGTGCTGTCGGCCCAGGCGCCGAGGTGCAGGCGGGGCATCAGGCGGCCACCTCCGCGCAGGCGCAGGCCATCGGGGGCCGCTGCTCGTCACCGATGAAGGCGATGAGCCGGTCCTGCGGGACGGAGCCGACGACGGCCCCCTCCGCGTCGGTGACGTTCACCGCGTGCGGGACCCGGGCGCTGACGGCGCACAGGTCGGCCAGCGGGGTGTCGGCGCTGACGGTGGGGCAGGTGCAGCCGTCCGCGCCGTCGGGGACCTCCTCGGGGGCCTCGTCCATGACGGCGTCGGCGGTGAGTACGCGCGAGCGGTCGACGTCCTGCACGAAGGAGGCGACGTAGTCGTCGGCGGGACGGGTGAGGATGTCCTCGGCCGTGCCCTGCTGGACGATGCGGCCGTCGCGCATGACGGCGATGGAGTCGCCGAGTCTCATGGCCTCGTTGAGGTCGTGGGTGATGAAGACGATGGTCTTCTTCAGCGTCCGCTGGAGTTCGAGGAGCTGGTCCTGCATGTCGCGGCGGATCAGCGGGTCGAGGGCGCTGAAGGACTCGTCCATCAGGAGCAGGTCGGCGTCGGTGGCCAGGGCGCGGGCGAGGCCGACGCGCTGCTGCATGCCGCCGGAGAGCTCGTCGGGCCAGGACTTCTCCCAGCCGCCGAGCCCGCACAGCGTCAGCGCCTCGGCGGCGCGCCGTTCGCGCTCGGCCCGGGGGACGCCCTGGACCTCCAGACCGTAGGCGGCGTTCGCCAGCACGTCGCGGTGGGGGAACAGCGCGAAGTGCTGGAACACCATGGAGATCCTGGTGGAGCGTACGTGGCGCATCTCACGCGCCCCGAGCGCGGTGAGGTCCTCGCCGTCGAAGAGGATGCGGCCCGCCGTGGGCTCCAGCAGACCGTTGAGCATCCGCAGGAGGGTGGACTTCCCGGAGCCGGAGAGCCCCATGACGACGAAGATCTCGCCGGGCTCGACGCGGAAGGAGGCGTCGATGACGGCCGCCGTCGTGCCGTCGGCGCGCAGCTCGTCGCGGTCGGCGCCGCGTTCGAGGGCCCGGACGGCGGCCGTCCTGTCGCCGGGTCGCCTTGCGAACACCTTGTAGACGTGTTCGGCCTGGAGCGTGGACACATGCACCTCGTGGGTCGTACCGGGTCCGGCGCACCGCTGGCGGCGGTGGCCGGGGAGCGGGGCGGGATCGGCCCGATCGGCCCGCGCCCGCGGCCCGATCGGCCGGAGGGCGTGGTTCCGCTCCAGTGGCGCGACTGCCCCGGCCCGCTCCCGGCAAACGGCCGGGTGACGCAGCTCACGGTACGGGGCACGGCTCCGGTCAGACGGTGCGTGCGCAGGCGCGGTCGGGCTCGGGGCCGGGGTCGGCCAGCATCGAGGCCCGCAGGTGGGCGAGCAGCCGGGTGAGCAGCCGGGAGACCTGCATCTGGGAGATCCCGAGTTCGGCGCCGATCTGGGCCTGGGTCAGCTCCTCGCCGAAGCGCATCCGCAGCATGGAGCGTTCGCGGTCGCTGAGCCGTTCCAGCAGCGGGGCCAGGGTCTGGATGTCCTCGACGAGCTCCATGGCCGGTTCCTCCTCGCCCATGACGTCGGCGAGGGTGTGGCCCTCGGCGGGGCCGTCGCCGTGCTCGCCCTGCGGGGCGTCGAGGGAGCCGCTGGTGTGGCCGTTCGCGGCGACCAGCCCCTCGATGACCTGCTCGTCGGTGAGGTCGAGGTGCGCGGCGAGGTCGGCGACGGTCGGCGAGCGGTCGAGCCTGACGGTCAGCTCCTCCTTCGCCTTGGCGATGTCGATGCGCAGCTCCTGGAGCCGGCGCGGGACGCGGACCGCCCAGGTGGTGTCGCGGAAGTGGCGCTTGATCTCGCCGGTGATGTACGGCATCGCGAGGGTGGAGAACTCGTTCTCGCGGTCCGGGTCGAACCGGTCGATGGCCTTGATGAGGCCGATGGTGCCGACCTGGACGATGTCCTCGATGTCGCCGTTCTCACCCCGGGCGCGGAAGCGGCGCACGGCGTACTGGACGAGTGAGGCGTTCATCTCGATGAGCGTGTTGCGGACGTACTGGTGCTCCGGGGTGCCCTCTTCGAGGGCACGCAGGCGTCGGAAGAAGACCTTGGAGAGCTCGCGGGCGTCGGCCGGGGCCATCTCGCGGGGTTCGTCGATCCGGGGCAGGCCCGCGGCGCGGGCGGCCTCGGCCGTGCGGCGGGGGCACGGGAGCGCGGCGGCTTCGGCGGTACGGGTGCCGGGAATGGCGCTGGAGGTGGTACTGGCGGAAACCGGCATTCGGGTTCGCTCCTTGGGCTGGTCGGCTTGCGGCGCGGGACCTTGACTGCCGTAGATGCTGGCCTTCTTCTTCTCTTACGTCAAGAATTACCGGAAAGCTGTTTCGCGTCTTGCGTGACATGAATCATGTACCGCATGATGACCGCATGGGGAGCATGACACGTCGACAGAACTGGACATTTCTGACAAATCACGCCCGCGTCCTGGTGACCATCGCCCGGGATCCGGCCGTGCGTTTGCGGGATGTGGCCGTGACGTGCGCGCTCACCGAGCGCACCGTGCAGACGATCGTGGCCGACCTCGAATCCGACGGGTACCTCCAGCGGGTGCGTGACGGACGTCGCAACCGGTACGAGATCTCGGCGGGTGCCGTGTTCCGCCATCCCGCCGAGGCCGGGGTCCAGGTGGCCGGCCTCCTCGCCCTCCTCACCGGCGCCGCCGCCGCACCCCGAAACCTCGTCCCGGACCCGGACACCCTGACCGGCCCGGTCGCGCCCGTCCCCGCGACCGATGCCTTCGGCGACACCGCACCCCCGCAGACGGACGGCCCCGCGCCGGCCGAACCCCCGGCGCCGGCGCCCCCGCTCCCGACGGCCTGAGGACCCGGGCGACCTGGCGACCTGAGGACCCGGGCGACCTGGCGACCTGAGGACCCGGGCGACCTGGCGACCTGGCGAGGCGCCCACCCGGCGGGGCGGCCCCTCGGCCGCCGCCGGTGGTCATCCCCGTACGCCGCACGCTCGCTCGCCCACGGCAACGGGCTCAGCCCGAACCCGACCCGACTCCCGGGCCGTCGCGCCGAGCGCGCCACCCCCACACCGTGTGTCCCACAAGAGCCACGGCGGCGAGGACGGCGAGCACACGAACCGCGCTCCAGGTGGACTCGGCACCGGGCCCCGCGGCCGCAGCCTCCACATCCACCCGCATCGTCGTCTCAAAAAAGGCGATCAGCGGAACGAGGAGACGGAACGGAAGGGCGGCGACACCGGGGATCCGCGCCAGGTTTCCGAACAGTCCCAGCGGGGCGCCGAAAAGGATCGCGAGCGTTCCCCAGACGAGGATCTTCGACCAGACATCCCCGCCGCTCGGTGTGACCGCGACCTCCATCCCGATCGCTTTCACCGGAATCAAGGCCTTGAGCACGTAGTAGACGACCACGCCGATGGCCAGTCCCAGGGAGGCCAGCACGGCCGATTCGGCCTTCGAGTGACGAAAACAGCCGACCAGGAAGGCGAAACACGCCCACGACCAGCCGCCGGAGAACACGAGGCTCACCGCGTGGGAAAGGGGGCTGTCGGAATGCCCCGTGAGGGCGCCAAGCGCACCGATCGCCACACCAGACCCAGCAATTACCAGTATGGGCGTGATGCGGTCGCGTAAAAGAGTCACTTCACATTTCCTCGTCTTGCGCCCATCAGCCGAAGGCGGGACAACAAGCGCTCAGCCGCCGCACCCAGGATCAGGAAGGGCGCGACGGCGATGGCGTACATCCACCAGCCGAGGTCCGGATCCCACAGGATCCAGGCCGGCGACCCCCACGCCCCGAAGAACAGCACCGCATGGCCAAGCCCCAGCGGTCGTCGCGGCTCGTGCCCCACCCCCGTCACCGTCGTACCGAGCGTACGTTCCCGGGGCGCGGCAGCGGAACACTCGACTCCGTCAGAGTCGCCCACTCTCGCCCGCGATGGCGTTGCGCAGCACCCGGCCGTCCCCGTCGGTGGTCAGGCCGCCCTGGGTGCCGACGACGCGCCGAACGAGACGACGTCGAAGCACGCCGTACCCGGTGGGGCCGGGGCGCGGACCCCGGAGCGGCGGGGTCCCGGTGGGCGGGTTCCGAACCACACTCCCCACCCCGCGCACCGGCACCGACGCACCCCCTGTACTTCTCCGGGCACCCGGCGGCCACCCCGGCCCAGGTCGGCGCGGCCCTCACCGCCCTCGCCACCACCGGATCACTCACCGACGTCGGCCCCGGGTCCCCCGACCGGCTGCTCTACGTGGGCACCACGCCGCAACGCCCGCGCGGCCCGCACGTCGCCAACACCACCGACTTCCCCATCGCCGACCTGGAGACGGTGCTCTCCCCCGTCACCGTCGCCGGGGTGCCCGGGAAGGCCCCGGCCGACCTCGACATCGAGATCGGCATCGAGCACGCCGACTCCGGGGACCTGCGGATCGACGTGATCGCACCGGACGGCGCCGTCATCCCCGTCAAGGACGAGTGGGAGGGCTGGGGCGTACCGGACTTCCACGTGGTCTACGCGGTCGACGCCTCCGCACACGCGGCGAACGGCGTCTGGCGGCTGCGCGTGTTCGACACCCGCGCCGGCCACACCGGCCGTCTCGACTCCTGGGCGCTGCGCTTCTGAGCCGGCGCCCCGCGCCCGGCGATAACGGGTCCGGCCTTCCTCGAAGGCCTAACTGACGCGGAATCCGATGGCCTCCGGGCGGCGGTGGAACGTGAGCCGGTCCCAGGTCGGAAAGGCCAGGTCGGTGACGGCGACCAGCCGGCCGGAGGCGTCGTGGAGCAGGCGGCGTACGGACAGGCCGCAGGCGGCGGCCGGGGCCTCGGGCCGGCTGGTGCGGGTCATCGTGATGGTCTCGGCGGTCCGGCCCCGGACGGCGACCCGCTCCAGCCAGCGGTGCAACGGCCGCAGGTCCTCGTCGCGGGCGGCGGCCGACCGGTCGAGGTACGGCGCCAGTTCCGGCGTCCGGGCGGCGGTGCGCGGACAGATGTACGTCACGGCGTGCCGGAGCGCCTCGCCGCCCGGGCCGTGGACGCGCCGGTGGTGGACCAGCGTGCGCGCGCCGCCGCTCATGCCGAGGAGCGCGGCGAGCGAGGGCGGCACCGTGACCAGGGTGAGCCGGGTGACGGTCCCCCGCGCGCCCGCTCCGGCCGTGTGCGGGGCCGGACCGCCCGGGGACCCGGTCGGGTACGGGTGGCTCCCCGGGGCGGCCGGTGCGAGCGGCGGCACCGATGCGGCCGGTGCGGCTGATACGGCCGGTGCGGCCTGACTCCCGGCCGCCCGGGTACCCCGGCGGCCGGTGACGATCAGCCCGTCGGCCCGCAGCTCCTGGAGCGCGGCGCGGACGGTCTGGCGGTTGACCCCGTACCGGGTGGCGAGGCTGCGCTCGGACGGCAGCCGGCCGCCGGAGTCGTGGGCGGAGCGGTCGAGTTCGGCCCGCAGCTCTGCGGCGATCCGCTGGTACTTGGGCATGGCGGCCGGGGCGCCGCCCCGCGACGGGGAGGGCATGGCTTCTCCTCTGACGGGTGGTCAAGGACTGCGCGGTCTGCCCGCCCAACCTAGCATTGGTCTATACCTTTCGGTACGGCAGTTGCCCCGGCCTGGACCACCTTGGCCAAATCCCGCTCCCGGACGCCGCGGCCCCTACCCCCGCAGCGGATTGGGCAGCGGCAGGTAACGGGCGTCGGCGCCGTCCGCACGGGTCCACCGCAGCAGCAGGTTCGTCTTGGCCGGGAGCGCGGGGGCGTTCAGGAGGTCCGCGATCTCCGGGAGGCCGTGCACGGCATCGAAGCGCCGCAGTTCCTCGGCGACGGCCGGCCACAGCTCCGCGGCCCGCTCCGGCCGGTGCTCGGCCAGCGTCGCCGCCACCTCCGCCAGGTGGTTGACGACCAGGCAGTACACGAGCCGCTCCCAAGCCGCCCCGCGCGGCATGTCCGGGGGAAGTTTCACCCCCTCCGCGTCGCGGAAGAGGGCCTGTACCGGCAGGCCGTCGGCGTCGACCGCGACGAGGCAGTTCTGCAGATGGGCCTCCAGCACGATCCCGTGCCGGGCGAACAGGTACAGCACCGGAGGCACGACGTGACGCAGGTACGCCCGCCACCAGCGCACGGGGTCGGCCGCCGCCGCGAGCGGACTCCCCGGGAAGTCCTCGGCGAGCGCGGCGGCCAGCAGCGGGGTCGCCCCCTCGGCCACCCGTGTCCGCAGGCCGTCGCGCACCAGCACGGCGAGCTCCTCGAAGGCGAAGGCCGCGGTGCGGTACCCCCGGTCGGCGAGCCAGACCGCTCCGGATCCCGTACGCCCGCGCAGATCGGCGAAGACGGCCTCGACGGCGGCATCGGTCCGGCGCAGTTTCAGCAGGTCGTGGCGCCACAGCCGGCGCACGTCGTTCGTGATCCGCACGTCGAGGCTGAACTTCGCGAACAGGTCGGCGTCCGGACCGGGGGCGTACACGGTGCGGATCGAGGCGGTGGGCCACACCGGCAGCCGGGTCGGGCCGAGCCGCAGCAGCCGGCCGTCGGCGAAGGCCTCGCGCAGCCCGGGCCGTCCGGCGAGCAGTTCGAGCTGCCAGGGGTGGGCGGGCAGGGCCCGGTACCCGGCGGGCGGGCGCGGGCCGTCGAGGATCCCGGCCAGCGCGTCGACCGCGGCGGCGGCGGCCGGGCCGCCCTCCTCGGCCACCTGGTCCTCGCGCAGGCCCAGCATGACGAGCGGGAAGCGGGCGTGGGCCTCCGGGGCGTAGGGGAGCCAGCTCGCGGCGGGCGCGCCGCCGCGCGCCTTGGGGGCGGGGTGGTGCGGATGCCCCATGACCAGGGCCTGTTCGGACCGCAGGTACGGATCCTCCGGGGCCTCGGCGGCGGCCCGCGCGGCCAGCAGCGCGGCGACCGCCGCCCGGCTGTCGGCGATCTCGGAAGGCAGCTCGTCGTTGGAGACGCCGGTGTACTGGCGCAGCTCGTCGGAGGTGAGCTTGACCAGCTCCGCGTGGCTGAGCGGCTGCCAGCCGTCCGCCGTGCGCAGGGCCGGGTCGGAGGGCCGGCGTCCGCCGCCCACCCTCAGGAGCCGGCCGCTTCCGCGCAGCCGGTGGACGCCCGCGCCCTGGGCGTCGGCCACCTCCCGCAGCAGGCAGTTCAGGAGCGGGGCGGCCGCGCAGGCGTCGGCGGCGGTGTTGAGGTCCACTGGTTCCATTCGGTCCATCCGGTGCGCCGGGGTCCCACGGAGGGGAACCGTCGGCCGTGATCTTCAGTATCAGTGATGATGATGTGATCATCGGATAAAGCGACACGAAAGGAACGGGACCCTGGACCGCAGCACGCACGTCCCCGACCCCGATCAGACCACCGCGGCCCCGGCCGCCACCGGAACCCCGGCGAGCACGGCCGCCACCGGTGCCGAGGAGGCGGTCCGCGCCGCGCTGGCCGGCGTACGACCCTCGCTCTCAGCAGCGTACGAGGCCTCCCTGGACGGCGCGCGGTCGGCCGTGCTCACCCGGCTGTGGCGGGCGCTGGCCTTCGAGCCGCTGCCGTGGGTGGCGCGCCGGGAGGGCGGGCCGGACTCGCTCACGCTGCTGCTGGCCGGGGGCGGGCGGCTGGAGGGCCCGCAGGCGGACCCGTACGCCACCGGCGACCTCGTCACCGAGCTGCGGCTCGACGGGCGGACCCACCGGCGGGCCGCGGGGTTGGTGGAGGCGCTCGGAGTACCCCACGGGGGCGCCTTCGCCGCCGAGCTGGACGACAGCACCGCATCCCTCGCCCTGTCCCGGGCCGGACGGCCGCGAGGTCCCGGCGGGGAGCCGCGCACCGGCTGGGAGTGGGAGCAGAGCGTGGTCGACGGCCATCCCTACCACCCCAACTGCCGCTCCCGGCCCGGGTTCTCGGTGGCCGAACAGCTGGCGTACGCGCCGGAGCACCGGCCGCTGGTCGAGCTCGGGCTGCTTTCCGTACCGCTCCGGGAGTGCCTGGTCACCGGGGACTGGCCGGACCACCTGCGCGACGGGGACCGCGTCCTGGTGCCGGTGCACCCCTGGCAGGCGGAGCACGTCCTGAAGGGCGAGGAGGTCCGGGCGGGTGCTCTCGCGGCGCATCCGCTGATGGCGCTGCGCACGCTGGCCCCGGCGGCGGGCGGCCCCCACGTGAAGACGGCGCTGAGCACCCGGCTGACCTCCTCCGTCCGGGACATCTCGGGGTACTCGGTGGAGACGGCTGCCGTGGTGTCCGCCTTCGCGCACGCCCTGACGGAGCGGCTCGACGGCCGCCTGCACATCACCCGCACCCTCGGCGCGGCCACCGCGCACAGCCCGGACCTGGCGGCGGTGCTCCGTGAGGCTCCGGAGGCGTACGCGGGGCCCGGCGAGCGGGTGGTGCCGGTGGCGGCGCTGGCCGGCACGGAGCTGTCCCGTTCCGCCGCCTGGCAGGCCGAGTTCGCCCGCCTCGCGGTGTCGGTGTGCCTGAAGGTGCTCGACCTCGGGGTGGCCCTGGAGGCCCACGGCCAGAACCTGCTGTTGGTCATGGGTCCCGACGGGGCGCCGCGGCGGCTCGTCTACCGCGACCTCGCCGACATCCGGATCAGCCCGGCCCGGCTGGCCCGGCACGGGCTGGCGGTGCCCCCGCTGTCGGGCCGGCTCGTCACGGACGACGAGACGGTGCTGCGGCGCAAACTGTTCGGCTCCCTGGTGGCCGGGGCCCTCGCCGCCACGGCGGGCTCTTCGGCCGTTCTCGGCGAGGCACTGGCCGGGGCGCTGGACGGTCTGCCGCCCACCGCCGACTCGGAACTGCTGAGGAACCGGCCGCTGCCCGTGAAGGCGCTGACCCTGATGCGGCTGAGTCCGGGGGTGCCGGGCGACCAGTGGGCGGAGCTCCCGAATCCGCTGGCCGGCGGCTGACGGGCGGTCGACGGGCGGGGGAACAGGTCCGGTCGACGGCCCGTCGACGGCTTCCGGGGGGTGAGACCCGCCCCCGGGCGGGCTACTGTTCAGGGGCATGACAGAGAGCTCGCGCCTGAGTGCCGTTCGGGCGTCCTACGACGCCGTCGCCGTCGACCACGCCCGGCTGTTGACGGGCGTCCTGGAGGCCGCGCCCCTGGACCGGGCCATGCTGGGCGCCTTCGCCGAGTGCGTACGCGGTGGGGGCGGCGGGGCCGTCGCGGACCTCGGCTGCGGGCCGGGCGGGATCACGGCGTACCTGAACGGTCTCGGCGTACGGGCGTTCGGCGTCGACCTGTCCCCCGCGATGGTGGCGGTGGCCCGGCGCAGCTATCCGGGGCTGCGGTTCGAGGTGGGCCGGATGGCCTCGCTGGACGTCGCGGACGGGGTCCTGGGCGGGGTACTGGCCTGGCACTCCACCGCGCACACCCCGCCCGCGGAGCTTCCCGCCGTCTTCACGGAGTTCGCCCGGGTACTGGCTCCGGGCGGGTACGCGCTGCTCGCGTTCGAAGCGGGGGACGGGCGGCTGCCGGACCACGCCCACGGCCATCCGGCCGACCCCGACGTGTACGGGACCCCGCCCGGCCTGGTCGCCGAGCGGCTGGCGGAGGCGGGACTGGCGGAGGTGGCCCGCCTGGTGCGCGAACCGGGCACGAACGAGACGGGCCCCCACGGCTTCGTCCTGGCCCGCAAAGCCCCCACCCCCGGACCCGCCTGACCCATCGGGGCCGCCGGGGCCGCTCGTACCCGACTGGGTCGCCCGTGCCCGAGGGCCGCGGCCCGCCACGCCGTGGTCCGCACCCCGAGGAGCCCGCCCCAGGCCGGCGAGCAGGCAGGCGGGCAGGCGGGCAGGCGGGCAAGGCGGATCGGGCAGGAAACGGCTGGACCGTGCCGCGCCGCCCCACCATGGCGTGGTCCGCAGCACGAGAGGCCTGCCCGGACAGGCATGGGGCGTCGGCCCCTGGGCGGCGCCGTGACCTGGCTGGACCGGACCCGTGAACCGAACCGCACCGCGCACGGGATGCTCGTGCTCCCGGAGATGATCTGCGAGGCCGCCCGGTATCCCGCCTTCCCCGATGCGATGTCACGTATCTGGGTGACCGGCGGACGGCTGCCGGCCGGGGCGGCGGCCTGAGAAGGGGCATGCCGTCGGCCCCCACACCGACGGGGTGTGGCCTGTCGGTCGAGGGCGGATTTCAGCCGCCGCCCCTGCGGTCTCCGTTTATTTGGACTGGCTGGATATGATCGGCATCCTTACCCCACAGGGCCGTGTCGGCAGTTCCGCCATGCCCTCGACCAGGCCCCTTCCCGCTCCTGCCGCTTCCGAGGACCCATGTCTGAGATGGCACCCGAAGGCCCCCCGAGCCCGCCGCCCCTCCGGCGCCGCCGCACCGTGCGCCTGCGCACGATGCTGGTCTGCCTGGCCGTCGTCCCGACCGTGGCGATGGGCGCCCAGGTCACCATGACCGCCCAGCGGCTGCTGGCCCAGTCGGATCACCTGCGCGCCGACGTGGAGACCGGCGAACGGATCGGCGTACCGCTGGTCAGGCTGATGAACGAGCTGCAGGCCGAGCGGGCGATGACGGCGGCGCGATGGGCCGGATCCCCCGTCGCCGACGGCGCCCTGCGCGACGGGCGGGCCGGGACGGACCAGGCGGCGGCGGAGTTCCGGAAGGTCTCGGGGAGCGCCGGGGAGGACGGAGGGCGCGTCGGCTCCGTCGCCGACCGGCTCGACCTGCTGGACTCCTACCGCAAACGCGCGGACGCCCACACCGGCAGCGCGGAGCAGGCGGTCGGCTACTACACCGGCGTGATCGACGACATCATCCGCGCCTACCAGGATGAATTCAGCCACTCCGACGACGCCGAGCTCTCGCAGGAGAGCAGGCCAGCCGTCGCGCTGTTCTCGGCGGCCGAGATGGTCGCGCGCGAGGACACGGCCCTCGCGCTGGCCGGGCCCACGCGCGAGCTGGCGGCCACCGGCTTCTCCCGGTTCCTCGACGCCGTCGGCACCCACCGGTACCTGTACGACACCTGGATCGTCCCGTACCTCCCGCCCGCCGAACTGGCCTCGTACGACGAGCTCACCGGCTCCGCGGCCTGGCAGGCCAAGTTCCGCATCGAGAACGCGGTCGTCGCCAACCACAAGGACACCGCGACCGGGGTGAAACTGCCGGCCGACGTCGACGGCTGGCCCGCCGCCTACGCCGCCTTCGCACCGAAACTGGCCACGCTCAACACGGAGCGGGCCCGCAGCGTGTTCGCGCACGCCGACGCAAAGGCCTCCGAGCTGGAGACAGAGGTCTACTGGCTGATCGGAGCCAGCGGCGGGGCCCTGCTGTTCGTCACCGCCGTCGTCGTCCTCACCACCCGGTCGGTCCTGCGCCGGCTGAGCCGTCTGCACACCCGTACGGTCGCCATCGCCGAGGAGACGCTCCCCGGTGTGGTGGCCCGGCTCCAGCGCGGCGAGCCCGTCGACACCCGGGCGTTGCCGGCCGTGCGCGGGCGCCAGGACGAGGTCGGGCAGATCACCGACGCCTTCGCGCGGGTCGTCGCCGTGTCGGTCGACGGACACCGGCAGCTCGCCGCCGAACGCCACGGCTTCGGCCTGTTCGCCTCGGGCATCGCCTCCCGGACCGGGAACCTCGTCAGCCGGCAGCTGAGCCTGACCGAGGACCTCCAGGACACCTTCGGCCACGACGAGGCCCTCCTGGCCCAGCTCATGCGGTCCGACCAGCTGACGGTGGGAATGCGGCGCCAGATCGAGAACCTGCTGATCCTCGCCGGAGGCGAGATCCCCGACCCGCACACCGACCCCATGCGCGTCGCCGACCTGCTGCGCGAAGCAGCCGCCGAGGTCGAGGACTTCCGCCGGATCGAACGGCAGGCGCTGGACGAGGCGAGCGTGCAGCCGCACGTCATCAGCCAGATCAGCCACCTGCTGGCCGAACTGCTGGACAACGCGACCCGGTTCTCGCCGCCCCGCTCGAAGGTGGTCGTCCGCGCCGAACTCGTGGCGGACGGGCTGTCGGTCGAGATCGAGGACCGTGGGCCACGGGTGTCGGCCGCCGGTTACGAGGCCATGAACGAACGTCTGCACTCGGCGCCCCCGTACTCCGTCCTCGCGGAGAACGCGCACCGGCTGGGCCTCTTCGTCGTGGGCCACCTCGCCGAGCAGCTCCAGGCCCGGGTCACCCTGCGCCGCTCCGTGTACGGCGGCACCGCGGCCGTGGTGATCCTCCCGAACGCGCTGCTGGCGCCCGACGCCGCGGAGCGGAAGCGGGAGACGGACCCCGCACTGCGGACCCGCCGCGCGCCGGGCCCGGCCGTCGCGCTCGCCCCCGTACGCCCGCCCGCACACCGGCCCGGGCCCGGGGCCGACG
>NZ_JBGWAB010000071.1:0-39418 GCF_041862025.1 Streptomyces sp. AB3(2024) | reverse complement strand
GGTCGCCGGCCTCGCCGCCGCCGGTCCCGCCACCGCCCGCGCGGCGGCCGCACCGGCCCCCGCCGCCCCGGTCTCCACGGCCGGTACCGTCACCGGCCTCGCGCAGGCGGGCGGCACCTTCACCGTCAGCACCACCAGCGGCGCGAAGGCCCGCGTGGTCGTCGCCCGCGCCGACGTCTTCCGGCTCTGGCTGTCCCCCGACGGCTCCTTCTCCGACGATCCGGCCGGCTCCGACCTCGCTCCCACCACCGACTTCGGCCCCGTCGCCGCGGCCTCCACCGATGCGGGCACGTACTACCGGATCACCACCGGCGGCCTGTCCATCCACGTCAACAAATCGCCCCTGCGCTTCTCCGTCTACCGCGCCGACGACTCCACCCCCGTCTGGGAGGAGACCCAGCCCACCAGCTGGGGCGGCGGCCACACGACCCAGTACCTGGCCCGCGGCGCCGACGAGCAGTTCTACGGCACCGGGCTGCGCCTCGGCGAGTGGGCGCTGCGCGGCAAGACCGTCCCGGTCGCCGTCGACAACAAGTGGCGCGAGAACGACAACGCCAGCCCCGCCCCCTTCTACATGTCCACCAACCGCTACGGCGTCATGCGCAACACCTGGGCCCCGGGCTCGTACGCCTTCAACGCCCCCACCACCCTGACCCACGACGAGAACCGCTTCGACGCCTGGTACTTCACCGGCGACTCCCTCAAGTCCGTCCTCGACGCGTACACCGACGTCAGCGGCAAACCCTTCCTCGCCCCGGCCTGGGGTTTCGAGCTCGGCAACGCCGACTGCTTCAACGCCTCGAACCCGGACTACCAGGGCGACCACAACCGCCTCCGCCACCAGACCACGGCCGACGTGGCCGGCTACGCCGCCGACGCCCGCGCCGCCGACATGCCCTCGGGCTGGTTCCTGCCCAACGACGGCTACGGCTGCGGCTACACGGCCCCCCTCAAGTCCACCGTCGACGCCCTGAAGGCCAAGGGCTTCCAGACCGGCCTGTGGACCTCCACCGGCCTCGGCTCCATCGCCGACGAGGTGGGCACCGCCGGCAGCCGGGGCGTCAAGACCGACGTGGCCTGGATCGGCGGCGGCTACAAGGACGCCTTCAACGGCGTCCAGCAGGCCGTCGACGGCATCGAGAAGAACTCCGACGCCCGCCGCTACGTATGGACCGTCGACGGCTGGGCCGGCACCCAGCGCAACGCCGTCGTCTGGACCGGTGACACCAGCGGCACCTGGGACGCCATGCGCTGGCACGTCCCCGCCATCGCCGGAGCGGGCCTGTCCGCCCTCAACTACGCCTCCGGCGACGTCGACGGAATCTTCGGCGGCAGCCCCAAGACCTACGTCCGCGACCTCCAGTGGAAGGCCTTCACCCCCGCCTTCATGACCATGTCGGGCTGGGGCGCCACCAATCCGTCGGCCGGCTACCAGGACAAACAGCCCTGGCGCTTCGCCGAGCCGTACCTGTCCGTCAACCGCAAGTACCTCCAGCTCAAGATGCGGCTGATGCCCTACCTCTACACGATGAGCCGGGCCGCCCACGACACCGGCGTCCCCAGCACGCGCGCCATGGTCCTGGAGTACCCCGACGACCCGGTCGCCCGCGGGAACCTCACCAGCGGCCAGTTCATGGCCGGGGACTCCTTCCTCGTCGCCCCCGTCGTCTCCGACACCTCCGTCCGTGACGGCATCTACCTGCCCGCCGGGACCTGGACCGACTACTGGACGGGGAAGACGTACGCCGGACCGGGCTGGCTGAACGGCTACCAGGCCCCCCTCGACACCCTCCCCCTCTTCGTCAAGGGCGGCGCCGTCGTCCCGATGTGGCCGCAGATGAACCACACGGGGGAGAAGCCCGTCTCCACCCTCACCTACGACGTCCACCCGCGGGGGAACTCCACCTTCAGCCTCTACGAGGACGACGGCCGCACCCGCGCGTTCGAGTCCGGCGCCTACGCCCGTCAGCGCGTGGACGTCACCGCGCCCACCGCCGGCTCCGGCACGGTCACCGTCTCCGTCGGCGCGCCCGCCGGCTCCTACGCCGGACAACCGGCCTCGCGGGGATACGAGTTCACCCTCCACGTGGCCTCCGCCCCCGCGGCGCTCACCGTGGACGGAAGCGCACTGCCCCGCCTCGCCTCGAAGGCCGCCTACGACTCCGCCGCCACCGGCTGGTTCTTCGACCCCGCCGACCGCTCCGGCGTCCTGTGGGTCAAGACGGGCACGAAGAGCGGCGCGTTCACCGTGACCGCCACCGGTACCGCCGTCCCCGCGGCCGACCCGGTCCCCACCGGCTCCGCGCCGGTCCCGCAGACGGCCTGGAGCCTGGTCTCCGCCGACAGCCAGGAGACCGCCGCCGAGAACGGCGCGGCCCCGGGCGCCTTCGACGGCGACCCGTCCACGATCTGGCACACGGCCTGGTCCTCCGGCAAGCCGGCGGCCCTCCCGCACGAGATCCGCATCGACCTCGGTGCCCGGTACACCGTCGACTCCCTCGGCTACCTCCCGCGGCAGGACGGCGGGGTCAACGGCCGGATCGGCGGGTACGAGGTCTACGTCTCCGACACCACCGCCGACTGGGGCACCCCGGCCGCCACCGGCACCCTCGCGGACACCCCGGCCGCCAAAACCGTCCCCCTCGCCCCCAGAACGGGCCGTTACCTGCGCCTGCGGGCCCTGACCGAAGCCGGCGGGCGCGGCCCGTGGACCAGCGCCGCCGAACTCACCCTCACGGGCCGGCCGACGCCGTTCCCCGCCGACGCCACCCTCGTCAACTCGGCCTCCACGAGCTGTCTGGACCTCCCCCACAGCGCCACCGCCCCCGGGACGCGGCCCACCCTGTACACGTGCCACGGCGGCCCGAACCAGCGCTGGACCCTCCAGCCGGACGGCCGCCTCACCGGACTCGCCGGGGTCTGCCTCGACGGCACCGACCCCGCCGCGGTCACCGTCCGGACCTGCGCGGGCACCCCCGGCCAGAGCTGGCAACCCGGCCCGGACGGCAGTCTCCGTACGGGCGGCCAGTGCCTGACCCCGGCCGGATCCGGCACCGCCGACGGCACCGCCCTCACCCGCGCCGCCTGCGCCGGCACCCCCGCCCAGCGCTGGACCCTCACCCCGTGACCCCCGCCGGGTCGGACACCTCCCCCACGGGTGTCCGGCCCGGCAGCAGCGCCGCCGCGGCCATGCTTTCTCCCCGGCCGCGGCTCCGGCCCGCCCTCGACCGCCGGGGCGACGCTGTGCGTGCCGACCCCAACGCTCCGTGGTCCGCCGGGGCGGGCGAACGCGGAACCCGCACCCGTACCCGTACCGCCCGTTCAGGCGGAGCCCGCCGTGAGCAGGGACTCGCCCACCGCCGTACGGGCGTAGAGGACCGAGCGGCCCGCGCGGTGGGCGCTGACCAGGCCCGCGTCACGCAGGGCCGTCAGGTACTGGGACACCCCGCCGGGCGAGAGCCCCGTGCGGGCCGCCAGCTCGGTGGTGGAGGCCGGGGTGTCCAGCTCCGCCAGCAGCCGGGCCCGCGAACGGCCGAGCACGGCCGCCAGGGCGGTGCCGGCGACGGCCGGACGGGACGCCCACAGCGAGCCGGTCCCCCGCGCCGGATAGGCCAGTTGCGGCGGTTCCGGCGGCGCCACCCGGGTCAGCGGCGCCGGCCCGGTGAAGGCCGACGGGATCAGCACCAGCCCGGACCCCGCCGTCCCGCGGGACAGGGAACGCTGCCGCAGCGCCAGCCGCAGCGCGTTGCCGGACCAGCTCAGCGAGGAGTGCAGGTCGTTGAGGAGACGGGCGGCGCCCTGCTCGGCCACCTGCCGGGCACGGTGGAAGACGTCCGCGTCGAGCACGGTGCGGATCTGCGCCCAGTACGGGCCCAGGGCCAGCTCCCAGTACTGCTCGGCCTCCTCCGCCACCCGGGCCAGCCGCTCCTGCGGATCCGCGTACAGGGCCCGCGACCGGGGACCGAGCCGCCCCTGTTCCCGGGCCAACCGGTCCAGGTCCCGGCGCACCGCGGCCGCGGGCGCGGCCCTGACGCGGGCCAGCTCCTGCGCCAGGGTCGGGGTGGGCCCATCGGGCGCGGGGTTCAGGAAGTCCGGTACGAAGCCCTTCGGCGCGACCAGTTCGGCCAGCCAGCCCCGGTCCAGCCCGGCCGCGGTCAGCCGCGGCCGGACCTGCGCGGTCCACGGGCCGTGTACGGGATGGGCGGCCCCGGACCTCAGCAGCCGCATGCTCGTCCCGACCTCCCACATCGGGGAGACGGCGAAGCGCATCTGTGCCAGGTCGCCGGCGGAGAACGCCAGCCTGACCGGCCCGTCCGGCACCTCGCGCCGCATCAAGACGCCCCTGCCTTCCCATGGATTCACACATGCCCCAATCCGTGGCCGTGAGCGTACCGGCTGGTGGATCATTCCGGCATGACCACTGAAACGATCACCGCCGCGGCGTCGGGGACCTGGAAGCTCGGCGACCTGGAGGTCAACCGCATCGGCTTCGGAGCGATGCGCATCCCCCAGAACGGCGCGGCCCTGCACGCCGGTGCCGCCTCCGGCGACCGGGACCGGGCCCTCGCCGTCCTGCGCCGCGCGGTCGAACTCGGCGTCAACCACATCGACACCGCCGCCTTCTACTTCTCCCCGCTCCGCTCCGCCAACGAGCTGATCAACAGCGCCCTCGGCGGCCCCTACCCCGAGGACCTCGTCATTGCCACCAAGGTCGGTCCCGCCCGCCGGGCGTCGGGGGAGTGGGCGGAGCACGCCGGACCCGACGGCCTGCGCGGCCAGGTCGAGGAGAACCTCCGCCAGCTCGGCCGCGACCACCTCGACCTGGTGAACCTGCGCGTGTCCGGAATCCCGGGCGGCAGCGCCTCCGTCGCCGAGCGCTTCGGAGTGCTGGCGGAGCTGCGCGAGGCCGGGCTCATCCGCAACCTCGGCGTCTCCAACGTCACCCCGGAACAGCTCGCGGAGGCGCGGTCCGTGGCCCCGGTGGTGTGCGTGCAGAACCCGTACGGCATCGGCATGCGGCCCGACCAGGACGAGTTCGTCCGCTTCTGCGGAGAGCAGGGGATCGCCTTCGTGCCCTTCTACTCGATAGCCACCACCGGCCGCGAGGGCGGCGCGAGCGGCACGGAGGGCGAGGAACTGCTCGCCGTGGCCCGTGCGCACGGTGCGAGCCCCGCGCAGGTCCGGCTGGCCTGGACCCTGCAGCGCGGCCCGCACGTCCTCGCCATCCCCGGCACGGGCAACCCCGACCACCTCACCGCCAACGTGGCCGCCGGAGCCCTGCGCCTGACGGAAGCGGAACTGACCGCCCTGGACGCCGTCCACCGGCGCACCGACCAGGCCTGACCGCCAGGGCACCGGGGCGCGGGGTACGAGTGCCGCGCGGGCGGAATCCGCTCGCGTTCCGGGCCCGCGCCTGGCAGTGTCGCCACGCATGGACTGCGTCTTCTGCCGCCTGATCCGCGAGGACGGTGCCTGCTGGGTGCTGCATTCCGCCGCGGCCCGTGCGTTCGCCCCGCTCGACCCGCTGGCACCGGGCCACACCCTGGTGGTGCCGGCCTCCCACCACGCGGACCTCTTCGACACCCCGCCGGAGGTCCTCGCCGCCACCACGGCGCTGGTCCAGCGGGTGGCGGGGGCGATGCGCGAGGGGCTGGGGGCCACCGGGGTCAACATCCTCAGCGCCGGCGGGCCCGGTTCCGAGCAGTCGGTGTTCCACCTCTTCTTGGGGCAGTTCAGATCGGGCCTTGACCCCGGATGTTGAACACGTCTATGCGGCTTGGGCCAGGGTAGTTGTTGCTGCTTGGAGGTCGTTCTCGTAGGCGATCGGGGACCGCTGACCGAGGCGGGAGTGCCTGCGTCGGGTGTTGTATCGGGTCAGCCAGCGGAACGCGTCGAGCCTGGCCTCGCGCTCGCTCGACCAGGCCTTCCGGCCTTTGAGCGTCTCCCGCTTGAAGGCGGCGTTGAAGCTTTCCGCGGCGGCGTTGTCCGCGCTGGAGCCGACCGCGCCCATGCTCTGCCGGACCCCTGCTGACCTGCAGAGTTCCGCGAAGGCCCTGCTCGAATATTGAGATCCGTGGCCGGTGTGCATGATCGCTCCGGCAAGGCTTCCACGGGTCCGCTCGGCAACCGTCAGGGCGTCGATGACGAGCTCTGTCCGCATGTGGTCGGCGATCGCCCACCCGGCCAGCCGGCGCGAGGCGAGGTCGATGACGGTCGCGAGATAGAGCGGCTTCGAACCGCTGACCGGCAGATAGGTGATGTCGCCGACGTACTTCATGTTCACCTCGGATGCGGTGAAGTCACGTCCGAGCAGATCCGGTGCCTTCGCCGCGGCCTGGTCCGCGACGGTGGTGTGGTGCCGGCGGCGCAGACGGACTCCCTCGAGCCCGATGGTCCGCATGATCCTGGCGACGCGCTTGTGGTTGACCGCCGGGCCGCCCTCGTCACGGAGCTCGGCGGTGATCCTGGGGACTCCGTAGGTACCGTCGGAATCCTGGTGGACCTTGCGTATCCGATCCGCGATCCCGGCCTCGACGGTCTGCCGGGCCGCTCTTGCGGCCGCGGTGCGGCGCCAGTAGTAGAAGCTCGAGCGGGCCAGGCCCAAGATGTTGCGGAGCCGCTTCACGCCGTGACGGCGCTGGTGATCCTCAACGAACTGGCAGCGGTTCACCAGCGCGTCTCCGTCGCGAAATACCGGGCCGCCTTGCGGAGGATGTCGCGCTCTTCCTCCAGCTCACGGATCCTCTTGCGGGCCGCGGCGAGCTCCGCCTGAACGTCGTCACCGCCACCCCGGGCAGCGGCCGGCGCTGAGGAGTGGGCGCCGGGGCGGCGGCCGTCGGCGGCCCGGATCCAGTTCCGCAGCGTCTCGGTGCTCACCGCGAGATCAGCGGCGACCGACTTGATCGTCGCTCCCGGCCTCGAGCGGTACAACGCGACCGCGTCCGCCTTGAACTCGGCGGGATAGCGCTTCATCCCCACGGGGACTCCGTTCTCCTGGACCATCAAGATCCAAGTGTCTCCGGTGTCCAAAACCCGGGGTCAAGGCCCGCCCTCGACCTCCCCCTTGCCGCACACACGGAGTTCGACCAGTGATCCTCAACCAGCACGCGGCCCGCACCGCCTCTCTGTTCGGCGACGACGAGCCGGTCCTGCAGAGCCACCCGCTCCTGGGCCAAGTACGCGACAGAAGTGTGGTGCCGCCACGATTCGGCGAGACAGTCGTCTGGGACTTCAACGACGTGGCTCGCCGTCCGCCCAATCTCATGCGCTGCCAGTGGAGGGTCCAGTTCAGCGGGCACCTGACCGATCCAGCCTGGAACCTCCTGGCCCGCGAGGTCCTCATGGCCCTGGCCAATCCGCAGCACGAGGCCCTCTACGACGTCGGGGTACATCTCGGCGACGACCGCGCCGACATCTCGACGTTAGTCCAGGCCGTCTCAAGGCTGCGGCAGCTCATCGACTGGGCCAACAAGGCGGGCCTGCCCCCGCGGCCGTCGCCTTCCTGAAGAAGCTGTTGGTCCTCGGCCCGGCTCTCACCGGCGGCTGGCCGGCTGGTGACCCCTGGAAGGGCCGAAGCGCACGGCAGGTCGCACTTTGCTTGAAGGGCCTGGTGGCCGACCTCGTGTGTCATCCCTCCCACATCGGGCGGGAGGGCGGGCGTGGCCGAGCGAGCCGAGCCCGCCGTGCACATCCGTCCTGGTATTCCGATCGCTCAGGGAGCTCAGGCATCCCTTCCGGGCTGTCCCGTGTCTGGGCAGCGCTGGCAGCCGGTACGCCTGTGCGCCGGAGAGCAAGGAGGAAAGAGTGAAAGTGCATGCAGGCATACCTCGCACGCGGGCACGATCTCCAGGGCCAGGGCGAGTTTTCGCCGGGCCCAGTCGATGAGGGAGCCGGTGTAGCCACCGTCGGCCCATACAAGGCAGCCCGTTGACCAGCTTCCCGCCGTCGAAGCCGCGTGAGGCGGCGGGAACGTTCGCGGCGGCTTTCACCGACTGCGCGTCGATGATCCCCGCCGTCGGCTCCGCCTCCCGCACCTCGCGCGCTCCCGCACCCGGCCGCGCAGCCGGTCATGGAACTCCGTGACCAGCCCGTTCTCGCGCCAGCGGCGGAAGAAGGCATAGACCCGGGCCCAGCCGGGGAAATCCGCGGGCATGGCCCGCCATGCGATCCCGCCCCGGCCCTCCAGCCAGGCTGGCATGGGCGGCAAGGGCCGCACCGCCACCCATTCCGCGAGGAACCCTGTTCTACCTGCACGTTTCACGATCGGTTGAGATGCAGCTACTCACATCACCGCAGGACCTACTGGCCGGTCAGCGGGTTGTAGCTGCAGGCGGCCGTGGAGGGAGAGGTGCAGGAGTCGTACGTGTTGGCCAGGTAGTCGGTCAAGACGGTTGCTTTTCCGTTGACGGACTGGATCGTCAGAGGCTTCGTTATTGTGATGACTTTGTACTGCCAGCCGCTCGGCAGGTGAAGCTTGCTCGCGAAATCCGGCTGCGTAAGTGTCTGGATGTTCTCAGTGGCGTCGAATTGCGAGGATCCAGCCTGCATGATGTAGGGATTGTTGTCGGGGTCAACAAGAACGAAGATTTTTGTGCCCGCGTTGAATCCAATGGTCGAACTACGCTCGACGGTGGTCTCCTTGTAGGCAAACTTCGGGTTCCCGAAAATTTTGGATATGTCCGGCGCGTATTGCGGGTTGGCGAACCAGCGGGCATAGATTCCGCTGAAATACAGCGTGGGCCCGACGGGCAGCTTTATCCAGTCATTCACCCAGAAGCGGGGGCCGTTTTTGAGGACGTTCGGCACGCTGTAGTCCAGTGCCACCGAGTCTTGTGAGAAGCTGTTCCACAAGGCGAGGGGAGCCGATTCTTTAAGGTTTAGGTCCGGGGTAGTAGGATTCTTCGGGTTATTCATGAATGTCGTGTTGTACATGGTTGCCACGCCGGGGCCGCAGACGAGGCTGACCTCGGCGTACTGCACACCGCGGAGGTTGGAAAACGTCGTCGTCTTGGCTTTATCCCCATCGTGCAAGTGGGCGTCACAGCCCGGGTATTTCTTCGCCACCTCCGGGTTCGGCGTCGGCGGGTTTGGCGTCGGCGAGGATGACGCGGACGAGGACGTTGCCAGGGATGGCGAGCTGCTGCCCGATGATGCGCCAGCTGCCACCAGGGCGGCGGACAGCAGTGCGGCCGAGACGGCCAGCTGCTTCTTTGCGTTCCGTGTAAGCATGTCCACTGCCTCCGCCTGGTCACCTGAAGTGGGTGAAAGAACGGCGGCCCGCGCGGCTGGTGGTCTCAGTTTCGAACCCAGGCCGGGGAATCACGGGCTCCCTGCTGACTCTATTCGTGGAGGTTGCACGGGGTTGTGCAGGTTCGCGAGGGCTGCGCTGTAGCCCTCTGGAGCCGGGGTCCGACATCGCCAAGACAGCGTCATGACTGCACCGGTTGCATGCTCTCGGTAAATCTTCAGAAGTAAGCCACTGGCGCCTGACCCGGCGCGTCGCCTGCTGAGCCATTCTGCTACCGGCGTCCAGCCAGGCCCTCCCCGGCTGTGCAGCGTGAAGCACTCATCCTTAGATTGCTAGAGAAAGGAGCCTGCTCCAACCACCGATGAATAGTTCGGCACACTTAATGGCGAGCTTACTGCCGTCCGACGACACCCGCATTTTCGGCGCCTGCTCTGTCGGCACCGAGCCGCACCGCAGTACTCGAGTTCGCCCGCCGCATGGTCCTGGCCACCCACCAGGTGAGATATTGTCCTGGAGCTCGACCGAGTCGAGTACTTTCAGGCGGCCGGCAGTTCCCGCTCTTGCGTTCGAGGCCGTGGGTCGTGCCGGGAGCTGTGGCCCTTGAGTGCAGCGTCATTGCGCCGGGCGTGGGTGCTCGCGGCTGCGGTGGACGGTTTCCTCCATCCGTGAGCGCACTGCTGGTCGGCGAACAACGCGAACAGGGCGGCCGCCGTCATGTCCGACGGATACCTGCGTCTCCGCACCGGACAGTCCGCCGCGTTCCCGTACCGGTGCGCGACGCAGCCACATGAGGGAGTGGCAGGGTTGGACGAAGTGGGCGTGAGTACGCAGAGTGCGGCAACAGGGCCTCCTGCAACTCGAATGCACGCGCACCCGCGAGCCGCCAAGAGGCCCTGCCGTCATGTGGGGACCACCAGAAAATCACCTGCCCGGGAACCCTGTTCGAACCATCAGGTCCTGTGACAGGTGCCGGTTCGGCTGCCGGTCAGTCCTTCTTGCAGCCGTCATGTCCGCCCCACGGCTTCGGGATGCTGTGGTGGTGACGGCAGTCCTTTTTGACGTACTGGATGAGCGTTTCGGGGACGCTGCAGTTGGACTCGTAGGTGGCGTCGCCGGAGTAGGTGGCGGTGATGGCGTGGGTGCCGGCGGACAGGCTGCTGACCACGAGGGTGGCGGTGCTGCAGTTGCTGGCGCCGGGGGTCAGCTGGACGGTGCCCAGGAGGGTGCCGTCGGAGGCGAAGGTGATGGTGCCGGTGGGGGCCGGCGAGTCCGGGTTGTTGGGGGACGGGCAGACGGTGTCTGTCAGAGTGATCGGCTTCCCCTTCTTGGAGGGGTTCGGCTTGGAGGTGAGAGTGGTGACGACGACGGCCCTGGGCAGCGTGTAGGTGAGGATGACGATGCCGTTTCCGGTGTTCACACCGGTGCTGAAGGTGCTGCCGGCCGGTGCGGCGCTCGATCCGCCGCCACCGCCGCCGGCCGATCCGAACTCTCCCGCGCCGCCACCGCCGCCGTACACGCCGCCACCGCCACCACCGCCGCCCTGGAGCGAGGTGCCGCCGGTACCGCCGGTGCCGAGGACACCCGGGCCCCCGTTGCCGCCGGCCGCACCGGGTGTGGTGGGAGTCGCGCCACCACCGCCGGCCCCTCCACCGCCCGCGCCGGCGGTCCCGTCGGCACCGGACTGCCCGCCTGCCCCGCCGCCACCGCCGACGCCGTCCCCACCTCCGCCGCCACCACCGGCACCGCCGCCGGCCGTCACCTGCCGCGAGGCCAGGTCGAACGTGCCCGAGCGGACGTCGGAGGCGCCCCCGCCGCCACCACCGGTGTTCTGCCCGTCCACCGTCCCTCCACCGTTGGCTCCGCCGTTGAATCCGCCGGTGCCCGGTGATCCGCCTTGGGTTCCGTTACCGCCGGCGCCGCCGACGTTGACCTGCAGCGTCTGTCCGGGGGTGACGGCCAGGCTGCCGGTGACCTCGGCGCCGGCCGCACCCGTGCCTCCGGGGTTGAAGAGGCTGGTCCCCGCGCCGCCGGAGGCTCCCTTGGCGTCGAAGCCCACCTGCGTCACCCCGGCCGGGACAGTGAAGGAGTCGGCCGAGCCGGTGTAGTTGAAGGTGCAGGTAACCTGGCTGCCGGTCTGCACGCAGGTGCCCACCGCTGAGGCAGGGGCGGCAAGGACAGGGACGAGCGCGAAGGACATTCCCAGGGCAAGGGCGCCGGCCACCAACGCGCGCCGCCGCCGCAGGGGGCCCTTCGACCAAGCGGAGGGGGTCGGCTCGCCCTCCGCTCTGCGGGTACTCGCCTGGCCATGTGAAACGAGCATGTGCAGTTCCTCCTATGCCGCCGGACCCCGCGTCCCGACTCCTGCGAGGAAGAAGCCGGACGGCTGCCACAGTGGCGCGACGATGGATTTCCGGGCATGACCACAGGACCGAGAATGATCCTATGGTCACTCATCGTCACCATCGGCGACGGTCATCGGTAGACACCGCGCCGGGCGGCAACCCGGATGGCCGAGAAAGCCCGTGCGCGGACAATCCGGGCGCCGGACATTCCCCGACAGGGAACTCCCGTTCGACTGACAGGCGAGCTGCGCAAATGGCCGAGCTGAAAGTCCGACAGCGCACAAGCCCGGCGCCCGCTCAGATCGGACAGCTCTTCAGCTTGGTCGGAGAGAAGAAGCTCCTGACCAGGGTCGACAAGAGACGCAGGGCCGAAGTCGGCGAATCCACGGCAGAGTTCGATCGCATCGTCGCTCGCCGCAACCTGGTCGCCCACACCGGTGATCGCAGCGTCCGAGGACGCGCGACGATCACCGAAGCCATGGCCGAATCCGGGGCAGGGGACGAATCCGGGGCCGGTGCCGAAGGCGGGGCCGGTGCGGAATCCGTGGCCGGCACCGGGGCAGCGGCCGGGCCTCCCGCCGGGCCGAAGGCCCCGTCCGGCACAATCGACGGATGAGCGACGAAGCCCCCGGCGTGCCCCACGAGCCCTCCGGCCCCCACGACCACGACCCGTACCTCTGGCTGGAGGACGTGTCCGGCGAGGCCGCCCTCGCCTGGGTCCGCGAGCGCAACGCCGAGACCGTCGACGCGCTGACCACCGGCACCGACTTCAAGGTGCTGGAACGTGAGGTGCGCGAGGTCCTCGACGACGACGGGCGCATCCCGTACGTCGTCCGGCGCGGCCCTCACCTCTACAACTTCTGGCAGGACGCCGACCGCCTGCGCGGCGTCTGGCGGCGCACCACCCTGGAGGAGTACCGCACCGACGACCCGGCCTGGGAGACCGTCCTGGACCTGGACGCCCTCGCCGAGGCCGAGGGCGAGAAGTGGGCCTGGGCCGGCAGCGCGGTCCTGGCCCCCGGACACCGCCACGCCCTCGTCATGCTGTCCCGGGACGGTGCCGACGCCTGCGTGGTGCGCGAGTTCGACCTGGAGAGCCTTTGCTTCGTGGACGGCGGCTTCGCCGTCGAGGAGGCCAAGACCCGGATCGGCTGGATCGACCACGACCACGTGTGGATCGGTACCGACCTCGGCCCCGGATCCATGTCCCCCTCCGGCTACCCCCTCCAGGTCCGCCGCTGGCGCCGCGGTACGCCCGTCGAGTCCGCCGAGACCGTTTACGAGGGCCGGCCCTCGGACCTCTCCGCCTCCGGCTGGCGCGACCACACGCCCGGCTTCGAACGGGACTTCGTCTCCCGCCAGATCGACTTCTGGAACCAGGAGCTGTTCCTCCTCCCGGCGGACCCCGACGGTCCGCCCGAGAAGATCGACGTGCCCGACGACGCCGTCGCCTCCATCCACCGCCAGTGGCTGCTGGTGACCCCCCGCTCGCCCTGGCTCGGCCACGCCCCCGGCAGCCTCCTCGCCTTCGGCCTCGACGCCTTCCGGGCCGGCGACCGCGAGCCCGACGTGCTGTTCACCCCCGACGCGCACACCGCGCTCGGCGGCCACAGCTGGACCCGCAACCACCTCCTCCTGACCACCCGCGCCGACGTCTCCTCCCGCCTGGAGCTCCTCACCCCCGGTCCCGACGGCTGGACCCGCGCCCCGCTCGCCGGCGTACCGCCGCTGTCCACGGCCTCCGTCGTGTGCACCGACCCGGACGAGAGCGACGAGTACTTCCTGAACGTCACCGGCTTCCTCCAGCCCTCCACCCTGTACCGGGGCACCGCCGGAGCGGCCGACGGGGGAGAGGCCGTCAAGCGGGGACCCGCGCTCTTCGACACCGCCGGCCTGGCCGTGAGCCAGTACTTCGCCACCTCCGCCGACGGCACCCGGGTGCCCTATTTTGTTATCGGCCCCGAGGACCGCCCCGGCCCGGGCCCCGCGCTGCTCTACGGGTACGGCGGCTTCGAGATCTCCATGGTCCCGCAGTACAGCGCCGTCACCGGCCGGGCCTGGCTCGCGCGCGGCGGGACCTACGTGGTCGCCGGCATCCGCGGCGGCCGCGAGTACGGACCCGCCTGGCACCAGGCCGCCCTCGGAGCCAACCGCGTCCGCGCCTTCGAGGACTTCGCCGCCGTCGCCCGCGACCTCACCGCCCGTGGCGTCACCACCCCCGCCCAGCTGGGCATCGAGGGCGGCAGCAACGGCGGCCTGCTGATGGGCGCCATGCTCACCCGCGACCCCGAACTGTTCGGCGCGGTCGTCGCCCACGTGCCCCTGCTGGACATGCTCCGCTTCCACAAGCTCCTCGCCGGAGCCAGCTGGACCGCCGAGTACGGCGACCCCGACGACCCGGCCGACCGGCCCCACCTGGAGCGCATCTCCCCGTACCACCGGATGCGCGCGGACGGCCCCGCGTACCCGCCGCTGCTCCTGCTCACCTCCACCCGCGACGACCGCGTCCACCCCGGCCACGCCCGCAAGGCCGCCGCCCGGCTGCGCGAACTCGGCCACCCGGTCCTCTTCCACGAGCACCTCGGCGGCGGCCACGGCGGCGCCACCGACCACCGGCAGACCGCCTTCAACGAGGCCCTCGTGCACACCTTCCTGTGGGAGCGGCTGACCCCGCGCAGGTGAAGGCCGTCCGGCGCGCTGCCCCGCCCGGCGCGCGGGGGCTGGTGGAATGGAGCCACCGGCGGCCCGCACGGGGCCGCCCGGCGGGCGGAGGCACCGTGTCGGATCGCGACAGCCGCGCGTGGGTCCCGGCGCCGGACGAGACCCTCGACGCGATCGGCACGACCGACGACGAGCACACCACCTGCCGGGAGCTCGCCGCCTTCCTCTTCCGCACCCTCTGCGACGCGGTGGCCGTCGACCTGACCGGTGAGGCCGGCCGCGTCGAGCGGGTGGCCGAGGCGGGCGCCGCCCGCCTGCTGCGGCCCCCGGTCCCCGGAGCGGGCGCCGCCGTCCGGGCGGTCGACGCCGGGCACCCGCTGCGCAGCTGGACGCTGCGGCCGGGCGGCCCCCCGGTGCACGGCCTGTCCGTCGAGCTCGCCCGCCACGGCACCTCGTACGGGATCCTCCTCGTGGCGCGCACCGGCGCGGCCTTCACCGACCGGGAGGCCGCCGCCCTGCACTTCGCGGCGCGGGTCGCCGCCGTCCACGTCCGGCACGCCCGGCGGCTCGCCGCCACCGAGGGCGTCGCGCTCGACCTTCAGCGGGCCCTGGTCTCGGACCCCGGCCGGCCGCACCCCAACCTCCTCATCGCGGGCCGCTACCTGCCCGTCGGGCCGAGCGCGCTCGTCGGCGGCGACTGGTACGAGAGCGTGCGCCTGCACTACGGGCGGACCCTGCTGGTCGTCGGGGACGTCATGGGCCACGGCCTGGACGCCGCCGTCGACATGAACGCCTACCGCTCCACCCTGCGCGAGGTCGCCTCCACCGACCTGGCCCCCCACCGGGTGCTGCGCCAGCTCGACGCCGTGGTCTCCGAGGACGCCGGGCGGCGCCCCGCGACCTGCCTCCTGGTCCGGGTCGACCCCGCCCGCGGGACCGCGGTCTACGCCAGCGCCGGCCACCTGCCGCCCGCCGTCTTCGCCGCCGACGGCACCGGGCGGCTCCTCGACGTCCCCGTCGGCCCCCCGCTGGGCACCGGCCTCGGCGGCTACGAGTCCGCCGCCCACCCCCTGGCCCCCGACGAGACCCTCCTGCTGTACACCGACGGGCTGGTCGAACGCCGCGGCGAGGACATCGACACCTCCCTGGCCCGCCTCACCGCCCTGCGGCTGCCGCGCGGCGCCGGCATCGCCGAAGCCGCCGACGCGGTCGTGACCGGCCTCGACGCCCTCCATGCCGAGGACGACGTCGCCGTCCTCGCGGCCCGCATCCGCTCCCGCTCCCCGCACCCCTGACCCGGGCCCCGTCAGGAGAGGGCGCGGGCGATCAGGAGGGCGACGTCGTCGTGGGTGTCGGGGCGGCGCAGGGCGGCCAGGAGCAGGTCGCAGGTCTCCTCGATGGGGCGGTGCGGTCCGGCCAGGAGGTCGGTGAGGGTCAGCAGCCGGGTGTCGATGTCCTGGTCGCGGGTCTCGACCAGCCCGTCGGTGTACAGCACCAGCTCGTCCCCGGGGGCCAGGGTCACCGCGGTCGTGAAGAACGGGATGCCGCCGACGCCCAGCGGGACCGCCGACTTCAGGCGCAGGAGCTGTGGGTGGCGACCGCCGCGCAGGTGGACCGGGGGCAGGTGACCGGCGGTGGAGAACAGGCACAGCCGGGTGTGCGGGTCGTAGACGGCGTAGACGCAGGTGGCCATCGCCTCGCCGAGGTCGGCGGTCGCCGCGTCGAGGTGGGTCAGGACCGTCGCCGGGTCCAGACCCAGGCGGCCCAGGGCGCGGGCGGTGGCCCGCAGCTGTCCCATGGTGGCGGCGGCGTTGATGCCGCTGCCCATCACGTCCCCGACCACCAGCGCGGTGCGCTCCCCGGTGAGGGGGATGACGTCGAACCAGTCGCCGCCGGTCTCGTCGGCGGCCCCCGCGGGCTGGTACCGGTAGGCGATGTCCAGGCCCGGTGCCGCCGGCGGGGACTGGGGGAGCAGGTGCTGCTGGAGGGTGAGGGCGGCGTGCCGCTGGCGCTGGAACCAGCGCGCGTTGTCGATGGACACCGCCGCGTGGGCCGCGAGTTCCGAGGCGAGCAGCACGTCGTCCGGTCCGAACGGCGCGGAGTTGCGCGCCCGCTTGAGGTCCAGGGCGCCCAGGACCTGGCCCCGGGCGATGAGCGGCACCGCCAGGTACGAGTGCAGGCCCGCCTCGCCGAGCAGCCGGGCCGCGTCCTCGTCGCGGGCGATCCGGGGCAGGTCCTCGGGCAGCACGTGCGGGACGAGGACGGGCCGGCCGGTGCGGGCGCAGCGGGAGACCAGCCGGGCGGGGCCGTACAGGGCGACGTCCCCGACGGGGTCGGCGGCCGCCTCGGCGGGGGTGCGGTAGGCGGACTTCACCGCCAGCGCCCGGAACCGTACGCCCAGGTCGTTCGGATCCCCGCCCGGCCGCAGACCCGTCAGGGCCGTGTCGAGGACGTCGACGGCGGCGATGTCCGCGACCTCCGGGACGGCGACGTCGGCGAGTTCCCGGGCGGTGATGTCCAGGTCGAGGGTGGTCCCGATGCGGACGGAGGCGTCCGCGATCAGGGCCAGGCGCCGCCGGGCGTGGGCAGCGGACACGGCCGTACGGTGCTGTTCCGTCACGTCCATCACCGACACGGCGACGCCGATCACCCGGTGCGCCTGGTCGTCCAGCCGGTAGAGCGACACCAGCCAGGCGCGCTCGCCCTCGTCGTCCGCGGCGACCCGGCCGGCGGTGAACTCGTCCAGCACGGGCACGCCGGTCGCCATGACCTCGCGCATCCGAGCCTCGATGGACGAGCCGTCGAGGAAGGGCAGGATCTTGGCGATCCGCTGCCCCAGGTGCCGGTCGGCGGACACGCCGTTGATGCGCTCCAGCGCCGGGTTGACCAGCACGAAACGCAGATCGGTGTCGAGGACGGCCAGCCCGATGGGGGACTGGTCGACCAGGCGCAGGGAAAGGGCCAGGTCCCGCTCGACCCGGCGCAGGGTGGCCTGCTCGGAGGCGAGGCCCAGCGCGAAGAACCGGCCGTTGTCGGCCTGCAGCCGCATGTTGCGGAACTCCACCAGCACGGTACGGCCGTCCCGGTGGCGTACGGGGAACACCCCCGCCCACGAGCCCGAATCCCCGCCCGCCATGACCCGGGCGAACAGCCCCAGCACCTCCTCGCGGTCCTCGTCCGAGACCAGCAGCGCCGCCGCGTACCGGCCGAGGGCCTCCTCGGCCGTGTATCCGAACAGGGTGGCCGCCTGCGGGCTCCACAGGGTGATCCGGCCGGCGGCGTCCAGGACGATGGCGGCCACGCCGAGGACGTCGAGCAGGGCGCCCGCGGCCACGGACCCGGCCGCCGCGGACCTCACCGCCCCGCGCCGTGCCCCGGCGCGGGTGGCGCGGGGAGCAGGCTGCCCATCGGTCATGCGGGCCTCCTCACCCGGACGGACCTCCTTCCATGCTGCGTCCCCGCTCCCGCCCCTGCGACCCGGTGCCGGGTACCGGGGGTGCCGGGGCGGGAGCGGAGCGTGCCGGAGTGGGGCGTGCCCGGGTGGGGCGGGGCGTGCCGGGGCGGGGGCCGGTCAGGTCCGGCCGGGGGCCGTGAGGGCTTCGGCCAGCCAGTCCGCGGTCCGGGCCAGCCAGTGCGGGTGGGCGTTCCCGAGCAGGTGGTCGCCGTGCGGGACCAGGAGGTACTCCCCGCGCGGGGCGAGCGCGGCCAGCCCCGCCCCGTTCACCACGCCCGGGATGACGTCCCGCCCGCCGTCCACCACCAGCAGCGGGCAGGCGATGTCCGGCGCCACCCCCGACAGGTCGACCCGGCCCGTGAACGCGCGCGCCTGCCCCACCCCGCCGGCGCGCCGGGCGAGCAGCTCCCGCAGGACGGGCGGCAGACCGTCCCAGTCGAGCCGCAGCGGCCCGCTCACCGTGGCCGCCGCGGCCACGCGGGGATCGAGGGCCGCGCTGCGCGCCGCGTACCAGCCGCCCAGGCTGAGGCCGATCAGCCCGACCCGGTCGACGCCGAGCGCGTCGACGACCCCGGCCACCACCTGCTCGTAGTCCGGCCGGAGGGTGCTGTACGGGGCGAGCACGCCCTGGCCCGGCCCGTCCATGGCGAACACCGCCAGCCCCCGGTCCAGCAGTGCCCCGGTGACCGCGTGGAACTCCTCCTTCCCGGAGTCCAGGCCCGGAACGACCACCACGGTGGCCGCCGCGTCCGCCGACCCGCGCAGCCAGCCGGCGAAGGAGGGCCCCTCGATCCGCCGCGCCCCCGGCTCCAGCAGGGCCAGCGCCCGTCCCATGGCCGCGTCGGCCTCCGCGGAGGCCCGCGCCTGGGCCCGGCCCCGCGGGTCCGGGCCCAGCGTCGCGAAGTGGAACCAGCGGGCCGCGACCTGGAGGTGCCCGCCCCCGGAGAGGGCCGAGGCAGCCCGCTCCGCGCGGGCGAGGTGGCGCCGGCCCGCGGCCGCGAAGGCCTCGGCCCAGCCGTCGGCCAGAGCCGGCCCGCCCGTCACCCACCGGTACTCGTGCGGGTCGAGCCCGGCCCCGGTGGCCCGGCTGAACCGCTCCTCGGCGACGGCGACGGCGGCGGCTTTGGCGGTGGCGGAGTCCTCGGTGGAGGCGGTGTCCGCGGCCGCGGCCGGTGCCCGGCTCATCGGGCCGCCCCCGCCGTCAGGCCCGTCGTCAGCACGGCCTTGCCGCGGATCCGCCGCTCGCGCAGGTCCACCAGGGTCCCGGCGGTCCGTTCCCAGTCCGCGACCCGGTCGATCTCCGGGTGCAGCCGCCCGGCCCCCACCAGACGTACGAGGGTGTCCAGATCGTCGGCGTAGGGCGCCCCGGCGTAGTGGAAGTGCCGGATCGAGGCGCCCTCCGGACCGGCGAAGAAGTCGAAGAAGTCCAGGGTCGCCGGGGTCCTGGAGGCCTGCCCGAACCACACCAGCAGCCCGCCCGGCGCGAGCCGGGACAGCGCAACCGCGAGGGCGGGGCCGCCGGTGGACTCCAGCACCACCTCGAACGGCCCCCGCGCCGCCGCCACCTCGTGCACGACCGCAGCCGCGCCGAGGCGCCGCAGCCGCTCCCCGCGCGCCGCGGTCGCCGTCACCACGGTGACCTCGGCCCCCGCCGCTGCCGCCAGCTCGGTGACGTAATGCCCCACGCCACCCGAAGCTCCGGTCAGCAGGACGCGGCGGCCCGCCAGGCCCCCCGCCGCGCGCAGCAGCCGCAGGGCCGTGATCCCGGCCAGCGGCAGCGCCGCGGCGCGGACCGCGTCGATGCCGTCGGGCAGGACGGCCAGCGCGTGCGTGGGTACGGCCACGTACTCCGCCCAGCCGCCCAGCGGCGGGTGGCCCACCACCCGGGTCCCGATCGGCGGGCCGCAGCCGTCGGCCGCCGCCTGCACCACCAGCCCCGCGACGTCCTTGCCGGGGAGCAGACCGGGCTTCGGCCGCTCCAGCAGAAACGTCTCGCCGCGGTTCGGCGCGAACGCCTCGACACGGACCAGCACCTCGCCGTCGGCGGGTACCGGCTGGGCGTCCTCGGTGAACTCCACCGGCCGCGCCGGATCTCCCGTGGGAATCAGTCTCCTCATGCCCGTCATGGAAGCGGCGGGCCCGTGGAGCGGTCCAACAACCCGCGGGACCGGACGACAACCAGGGGTTGTCGCCTAAGGTGAGGGCGTGGATCTTGATCTCGCGCAGGTGCGCGCCTTCGTGGGTACCGCACGGGAACTGCACTTCGGCCGGGCTGCCGAGACGCTCTCCGTCTCCCAGCAGGCCCTGTCGAAACGGATCGCACGCCTGGAGTCCGCCCTCGGCACGCCGTTGTTCGACCGGGGAGGCGGCCAGGGCGTCCGGCTGACCGACGCGGGGCGCCGGTTCCTCGAACCGGCGCGCCGGACCCTGGCCGCCGCCGACCGCGCCGTGGCCGCCGTGCGGGACGGGCACCGGCCGCTGAGGGTCGACGTGTGGGGCCACCTGTACGCGCCGATGCGGACGCTGGCCCCGGTGGCGGAGGCCGCCGGGGAGGCGGCCCTGCGACCGGGCCACGGCCGGGACCTGCCCTCGGTGGCCGCCGCGCTGCTGCACGGGGACGTCGACGCGGCGTTCGGGCGCGTCCACCCGCCGCTGCCGGCGGGACTGACGCACCGTCTGGTGCGCCTGGAGCCGGTCGACGCGGTCCTGGGAGCGGACCATCCGCTGGCGGCGGAGCCCGAGCTGCGGCCCGAACAGCTGCGGGGCGGCGTGCTGTGGACCCCCGGGGCACTGGACCGCCTCGACTTCCTGCACCGCTTCGCCCGCCGCTTCGGGGTCGCCGAGCACGCCGAGAGCCCGAACCTGGGCCCCGACCACTTCCTGTCCGGGCTCCGCGGCGACCCGCGGCGCTTCACGCTGATGCCGGCGGACGTGCCGCTCCCGCGGAACCCGGACATCCGGTCCGTGCCGCTGGTACGGCCCACCCCGCTCTACGCCTGGTCGCTGCTGTGGCGCGCCGCGGACCCCCACCCCGGGCTGCCCGCGCTGCTGGCCGGGCTCGCGGAGGAGGCCGGGCGCAGCCGCTGGCTGGAGTACGACCCGGCGCGCGACTGGCTGCCGGAGCCGGAGCCGGAGTCCGCGTAGGGGTACGGGTGCGGGGCGAGCCCGAGCGGCCGCCCGCCGGGCGACCGCTCGGGACGGGCGTCAGGAGGACTGGTCCGTCAGGATCCCGGGGTCCGACAGGCCGGCCGTTCCGGTCTCGACCTTGCCCGCGAAGCGGCGCAGGAAGTCCGGCGCCCCGGACGCGGTGACGGTCACGTCGTACCAGCGCCGCGTGTTCCTCAGCGGGACCGCGTACGTGAGCGTCGCGCCCTTGGCGACGGTGAGGCGCTTGGGCCCGCCCCCGTAGGCGTTGGTGACCGTCAGGGTCGCCGCCGAGGCCCCGTCGTTGGTGAGGGTGAGGTCCAGGTTTCCGGTGGTGGCGTTGTGGCGTGCGGTGACCTCGGGGCCGGGGGTGGTGCCGGGGTTGCGGAAGCCGCGCAGGAAGCCGTTGGGGCCGTGCACGGTCAGGTCGGTGACCCCGGCCGAGTACCGCGTGTTCCAGACGTCCGCGATCGACTTGCCCGCCTCGGTGGTGTAGGTCCAGGGGGCGTCGGTCCGGTTGCCGGAGGTGACGTAGAACTGCGCGCCCAGTTCCGGGCCGCCACCGAAGGCCAGCCGGAACTTCCCCTCCCCGGTCAGCGCGGCGCCGTCCACGTACGGGGCGTACCTCAGCGCCCGCGTGGGACGCAGGCCCTTCTCCTGGCGCGGTACGGCTCCCTCGGCGGGCGGGGTGGGCCGGAAGTCGGGGTGGCGGTCGCGGTCCTGCGGGGCCCAGGCCCCGGTGTCGGGCAGCCGGACGGAGGCGGTGTCCTTGCGCGCGAAGTCGAAGGCGGAGGTGAGGTCTCCGCACACGGCGCGGCGCCACGGCGAGATGTTGGGCTCCCGCACCCCGAAGCGCTGCTCCATGAAGCGGATGACCGAGGTGTGGTCGAAGGTCTCGGAGCAGGAGTACCCGCCGGTGCTCCACGGGGAGACGACGAGCATCGGGACGCGCGGGCCGAGGCCGTACGGTCCGGCCACGTACCCGGGCTTGCCGGGGAAGACGTCCAGGGCGGTGGGCGTGGTCGACAGGCCCTGGGAGGCGTCGGCGGGGGCGTACGGGGGGACGACGTGGTCGAAGAAGCCGTCGTTCTCGTCGTAGGTGATGAAGAGCGCGGTACGGGCCCACACGTCGGGGTTGGAGGTGAGGGCGTCCAGCACCTGGGCGATATACCAGGCGCCGTAGTTGGACGGCCAGTTGGAGTGCTCGCTGAAGGCCTCGGGGGAGGCGATCCACGAGATCTGCGGCAGCGTGCCGGCGGCGACGTCGGCGCGCAGCCTGTCGAAGTACCCCTCGCCCGCCTTGGCGTCGGTGCCGGTCCGCGCCTTCTCGTACAGGGGCTCGCCGGGCTTGGCGCCCCGGTAGCTGTTGAAGTAGAGGAGTGAGTTGTCGCCGTAGTTGCCGCGGTAGGCGTCGTTGATCCAGCCCCAGGAGCCGGCCGCGTCGAGGCCGTCGCCGATGTCCTGGTAGACCTTCCAGGAGATCCCGGCCGCCTCCAGGCGCTCGGGGTAGGTGGTCCAGCCGTAGCCCGCCTCGGCGTTGTTGAGGACCGGGCCGCCGCCCTTGCCGTCGTTGCCGGTGTGGCCCGACCAGAGGTAGTAGCGGTTGGGGTCGGTGGAGCCGATGAACGAGCAGTGGTACGCGTCGCAGATGGTGAACGCGTCCGCGAGGGCGTAGTGGAACGGGATGTCCTCGCGCGTCAGGTGGGCCATGGTCGTGGGCGTCTTGGCGGGCACCCAGTTGTCGTAGCGGCCCTTGTTGAAGGCGCTCTGGCCGCCCGCCCAGTCGTGGTTGAGGCCCTGGAGGAACTCCATGCCGAGGTCGTCGGACGGCGGCCGGAAGGGCAGCGTCTCCTTCGTGCCGTCGGACTGGTGCCAGACCGACTTGCCGCTGGGCAGGGTCACCGGGCGCGGGTCGCCGAAGCCGCGGACGCCGCGCAGCGCGCCGAAGTAGTGGTCGAAGGAACGATTCTCCTGCATGAGGACCACGATGTGCTCGACATCGGCGATGGTGCCGGTGCTCCCCTGCGCGGGGATGGCGGCGGCCCGCGCGATGCTCTCGTCGAGCATCGTCAGGGCTGCGGCGCCGCCCGCGAGCTGGAGGAAACGGCGGCGGTTGAGTTCTGCCATGGCGGTACGACCTCTGTGGTTGAGGGGTGGTTGAGCGCCCCCAGCACAGCGCGGCCGGGGTACCGGACAGGGAGCCTGACGTGACGGCAGCGGATACACCAGGCGAACGGCAGCCGGATTCCGGCGGAGTTCGGCCAGATGGCGACCGGTTGGGGTGCGAACCGGCCCCGTCGGCGGGCGGCCTGTCGCGGGGAGCCCGCGCTCCCCTACAGTGCGTGATGCCCGCACCCGGCACGTGACGACGCACACCCCGCCGAACAGGAGCCCACCGTGGCCACCGACGCCGGCTCCGGCCGCCTCCCCGTTCCGTCCCCGGCGGACCGCCGGGTTCCCGAGCTCGACCCCGTCCTCGTCGCCGAGTGGAGGGCCGGGGGAGGGGAACCGATCGACCTCTTCACCCTGGCGCGCGAACGGCTCGGCGGCATCGCGGCGTTGGACCTCGCCGCCGGTTCCGGCCCGGCGGTCCTCGTCACCGCGCCGCAGGCCGTCCAGCACGTACTCGCGCTCCGTCCGGACCGGTACGTCAAACGCTCGCACCGGGCCCGGCTGCTGATCGGCGACGGGGTCCTGGCCGCCACCGGCGACGCGTGGCAGCGGCAGCGGCGTCTGCTGCAGTCCCAGTTCACGGGCCGGGGGATGCGCCGCTACGAACGGCGGATCACCGGGGCCGCCCGGACCGCCGCGGCGCGCTGGGCCGGGTACGCCCGTACCGGCCGGGTCTTCGACCTCGGCGACGAGATGCGCCGCTTCGCCCTGGACACCATCTGGCGGTCCCTGACCGGACATCCCCTCGACCTCGCGACCGAGCGCGAACTGGGCGCCGTGGCACACGTGGTGGCCGAGCTGCCCACCCTGCCGGCCGACGGGGGCGCCGCCCGGGGGGCCGTCGCCGCCGAGCTGGCCCGGATCGACGCCGTGGCGAGCCGCGCCGTCGAGGCCGCCCGCGACGGCACGGCCGGACCCGACGGCCCGGGCCTGCTGCACGTGCTGCTCGACGCGGCGGGAACGCGCCCCGAGTACACCGACCGGCTGGTCCGTGACGAGCTGGTCACCCTCCTGGTCGCCGTTCACGAGACCACCGCCACCACCCTGACCTGGCTCCACCTGCTGCTCGACCGGAACCCGTGGGCGCGGGAACGGGCCCTGGCCGCGGGCCCCGAAGGCTCACCGGAGCGGCGGCGGGCGGTGCAGGCCCTCGTCCACGAGACCCTGCGCCTCTACCCGTCCGCCTGGATGCTGCCGCGCAGCGCGGCGCGCGACGACGTCCTCTGCGGGTACCGGATCCCGGCCGGCACGGACGTCCTGGTCTGCCCCTACCTCACGCACCGCGACCCGGGGGTGTGGGAGGATCCGGGGCGGTTCGACCCGGCGCGCTTCACCGTCCCAGGCCGGCGCCCCGTCCACCCGGGGAGCTACCTCCCGTTCGGCATGGGACCGCGGGCCTGCCTGGGCCTGCGGTTCGCCCTCCTGGAGTCGACCGTCCTCCTGGAGCACCTGCTGCCCGCCCGCGCACCGCGCTTGCGCTCCGTCCCGGAGGGGGCCGCGTACAGCATCACGGTCCGTCCCGACGGCCCCACGCCCGCAACGCTGGGCTGATCCCGGGGCGGCGGCCCTTGCGGGGCACGGTCGTGGTCCGGGCGGCACGGTCGTGGTCCGGGTGGTCCGGGTGGTCCGGGTGGTCCGGGGTCGCGGTCCGGGCCCGCTCGCGCCCGCCCCGGCGGCGGACCGGCCGGAGCGGGTGCGGGCGGGCCCGGCGGCCGGTCAGTGGAAGAGCATGGAGGCGCCCCCGGCCGCCGTGGTGACGGAGCCCGGGCACAGGAAGCTGCCCGAGGTCTTGGTGGCGGTGAAGGCCCTGTTGACGTACTTCCTCGTCGTCCCGTCGCGGTCCCACACGATGTTGGCGGCCTTGTAGCGGCAGGAGACGAAGCTCTGCTGCCCGGTGATGTCGATCAGGTCGGTCCGGGCGGTCGCGGCGGTGTCGTCGAAGGTGAAGGCCGGGTTGTTGTTGAGGGAGGCGGTGATGCTCCCGTCACAGGTGAGGTTGCCGCCGGGCTTGTTGATGCTGCTGCGGTCAACGGTGAGGGCGGCGGGGGGATTGGCGCTGGTCCGTGCGTTGGTCCAGCCGCAGGTATTGCCCGCGACGACGATGACGCCGTCGACCTTCTGGTCGGCGGTGGGTGACGCGGTGGCGGCCGTCACGCCGGCGACGGTGGCCGCGAGCGCCAGTGCCGCGACGGCGAGCTTCGTCCGGTGCGGCTGCGTGAGGTGCAGCATGTCGCTCCTCCTTGACACGTCCTTGTGGGGGTGTGGTGCGAGGCCGGTGCGGAGTGCGTCACGGAATGTCCCACAGGGGTCTTGATATGTCATGTGCACATCAGAGATTGGCCGGATCGTGCTGCGCCGCCGGGCGCGCTCCGAGGGTGCGGGTGTGGGCGTGCGGCGAGCGCGGGGCGCGCGGGGAGGGGCGTGGCGTACTCGGGTGTACTACCGGGGGAGTACACCGAAGACGCTACGCCGGGGTGACGCCGGTGACACGGGCCCACCTCTAGCGTGATGGTCATGGAACAGCAGCGCGAACGCCACGGTCCGCCGTGGCGACGATGGGCGGAAGGAGCCGGGCGGGGCTCGGGCCGGCGCTCCGCGCTGCTCGTCGCCGTCCTGGCACAGGTCGGGTCCGGATGGGCCGCGCAGGCGCAGAGCGGTCGCATGCCGCTCGACGTATGGGCCCGGATCCTGCTCCTGCTCGGGCCGGCCCTGCTGATCGTGCGCCACCGCCACCCCGTGGCCGTGGTCTACGGGGTGAGTGCCGTCACCCTGGTCTACCTCGGAGCCGGGTACCCCTACGGCCCCGTCTTCATCAGCCTGGCCGTGGCCTGTTTCGCCGCCGTCGTCTCCGGTCACCGCCGGGCCGCCTGGGGGGCCGTGGCACTGCTGTGGACCGGTCACCTGCTCATCGGGCACTGGCTCTACCGGTGGCTGCCGCCCGCCGGGGACGGCCCGGCGCCCTGGACGCAGGAGCTGGGCATCACCGCCTGGACCCTCGCCATGCTCGCCGTCTTCGAACTGGTCCGCGTCCGCCGCGAGCAGTGGTCCCGCGAGCGGTTCGAGCGGGCGGCGGCCGCCCGCCGCCGGGCCGACGAGGAGCGGCTGCGCATCGCCCGCGAGCTCCACGACGTCCTCGCCCACAGCATCTCCGTGATCAACGTCCAGGCGGGGGTCGGCCTGGCCCTGCTCGACACCGACCCCGAGCGGGCGCGCACGGCGCTCACCACGATCAAGGCGGCCAGCAAGGAGGCGCTCGGCGAGGTCCGCCAGGTCCTCGACACCCTCCGGGCTCCCGGCGCCGCGCCGCGCGCGCCCGCCCCGGGCCTGGACCGCCTCCCCGAACTCCTCGAACAGGCCGCGGCCGCCGGCCTGACCGCCACTGCCGCCACCGAGGGACGGCCCCGGACCCTGCCCCCCGGCGCGGACCTCGCCGCCTTCCGCATTCTCCAGGAGGCCCTGACCAACGTGGTGCGGCACTCCGGCTCGCGCACCGCCCGCATCCGCCTCGCCTGGCGGCCGGACGGCCTCGAACTACGGGTGGACGACGACGGCCCGCCCACCGGGAACCCCGCGGGCGGCAGCGGCAACGGCCTCGCCGGAATGCGCGAGCGGGCCGCCGCCCTGGGTGGCACCATCGAGGCCGGTCCCCGCCCGGACGGCGGCTTCCGGGTGATCGCGAGACTCCCGCCGACGGCCGCCCCGCTCCAGGAGGAACCGTGATCAGCGTCCTGCTCGCCGACGACCAGCTGCTCGTCCGGGCAGGGTTCCGGGCCCTGCTCGACGCCCAGGGCGACATCGAGGTGGTGGGCGAGGCGTCGGACGGCGAGGAAGCGGTACGGCTGGTCCGGGCCCTGCGCCCCGACGTGGTCCTCATGGACATCCGGATGCCGGGCCTCGACGGACTCGCCGCGACCCGGTCGATCACCGGGGACGGGACCCTGTCCGCCGTGCGGGTGGTCATGCTGACCACCTTCGAACTCGACGAGTACGTCTTCGAAGCCATTCGCTCCGGCGCCTCCGGCTTCCTCGTCAAGGACACCGAACCGGAGGAACTGCTGCGCGCGGTCAGGGCGGTGACGGACGGCGACGCCCTGCTGTCCCCCGGTGTCACGCGCCGTCTGATCGCGGAGTTCGCGGCCCGCTCCAGACAGCCCGCATCCGCGGCGGGCCTGGAGCGGCTCACCGGGCGGGAGCGCGAGGTGATGGCCCTGGTCGGCATGGGGCTGTCCAACGAGGAGATCGCCCGCCGGCTGGTCGTCAGCCCGCTCACCGCGAAGACGCACGTCAGCCGGACCATGGTCAAGCTCGGCGCCCGGGACCGCGCCCAACTCGTCGTCCTGGCCTACGAATCCGGGCTGGTCCGGCCCGGCTGGCTCGGCTGAGGCCCACGGCCTGCGGGCCCACGGCGCTGCGCACGGTCCGCGGCGCACGGCCCACGGCCCACCCCGCCGGGGCCGGGCGCCGGGGGTACTCCCCGGGAAGCAACCCCGGTGCAGCCGGCCGTACGACGACCCGGACCCTCTCCCGGAGCGAGGCTCGGAAGCGAGACGAGAACCACCCGCTTCCGAGGAGCCGAACCGACATGGACACCACCCTGACCACCCTCGCCCACGACGGGCCCGCCCCCTGGCTGCTGCTCTTCCCCCTGGTGTGGGCGGCGGTCGTGATCACCGTCGTCACCGTGCTGCGCCGCACCGTGTGGCGCGGCGGCCGGCGCGGACCGCGGCAGAACCGGGGCGCCGCGTACGGCGGGCACTCCCCCATCGCGGTCCTGGGACGGCGCTTCGCCTCCGGAGAGATCGACGAGGACGAGTACTGGCGCCGGCTGTCCGTCCTCGACGAGCAGTTCGGCCGCTCCCTCCGGGACGGCGCCGCATGAGCCCCGCCACCACCGCCACCGCATCGGGCGGCGGCGAACGCGCCGCCGCCCGCGTCGTCGACGCGGTCAAGGTCTACGGCCGCGGCGACACCGAGGTACGGGCCCTCGACGGGGTCAGCACCACCTTCCCGGCCGGCCGCTTCACCGCCATCATGGGACCCTCCGGATCCGGCAAGTCCACCCTCATGCACTGCGCCGCCGGACTCGACACCCTGACCTCCGGCTCCGCCCACATCGGCGGCACCGAACTCGGCGCCCTCGACGACCGGGGGCTCACCCTGCTGCGCCGCGAGCGCGTCGGCTTCGTCTTCCAGGCCTTCAACCTGGTCCCCACCCTCACCGCCGCCGAGAACATCACCCTCCCCCTGGACCTCGCGGGCATCCGGCCCGACGCCGCCCGGCTGGACACCCTGATCGACGTCGTCGGGCTTTGCGACCGCCTCCACCACCGGCCCGCCGAGCTCTCCGGGGGCCAGCAACAGCGCGTGGCCGTGGCCCGCGCCCTCGTCGGCGACCCCGAGGTGGTCTTCGCCGACGAACCGACCGGGAACCTCGACTCCCGCGCGGGCCAGGAGGTGCTCGGCCTCCTCGGACGGGCGGTGCGCGAGATGGGCCGTACGGTCGTCATGGTCACCCACGACCCGGTCGCCGCCGCCCACGCCGACGAGGTCCTCTTCCTCGCCGACGGCCGCCTCGTCGACCGGATGGCGGCCCCGACCGCCGACCGCGTCCTGGACCGCCTCAAAGCCTTCGACACGTCCGACACCTCCGACACCCCCGGCACCGCGGAGACCTTCGGCGCCGTGGACACCCGCACCGCCACGGACGCGGTCGCACGCCCCGGAAGGCGGACGCCATGAGTGCGGCCCGCACCACCCTGCGGCTGGCCACCGCCTCGCTGCGCGCCCGCAGACGCCGCTTCGCCGGAACCTTCACGGCCGCCCTCCTGGGCGTCGCCTTCCTCGCCGGAACCCTGGTCATGGGCGACACCCTCCGCGCGAGCTTCGACAGCATGTTCGCGGGCGCCGCGAGCGGCACCGACGCCGTCGTGCGCGGCTCGCGCGTCGTCACCGTCCCCGGCCAGGACCGGGGCAGCCGCCAGACGGTCGCCGCCGACCTCGCGGACCGGCTCCGCGCCGTCCCCGGCGTGGCCGCCGTCGAGCCCGACATCCAGGGAGCCGGACAACTCCTCGGCAAGGACGGCCGACCGGTCGGCGGCCAGGGCCCGCCCACCCTCGCCGGGAACTGGATCACGGACCCCCGCCTCAACCCGTACCGCCTGGCCGAAGGCCGCGCACCGCAGCGCACCGGGGAGGTCGTCGTCAACCGGGGAGCCGCCGTACGGGGCGGCCTCGCGGTCGGCGACACGACCGTGCTGCGCACCCCCGACCCGGTCCGCGTCACCGTCGTCGGCCTGGCCACCTTCGGCGGCGCCGACGGCATGGGGCAGGTCACGTACACCGCGATGACCCGCGCGGACGCCGAGAAGTACCTCACCGCAGGCCCCGGCCGGGCGGCCTCCCTCCTGGTCCGGGCCGCCCCCGGTACCACCCAGCGCCGGCTGGTGGAGGTCCTCGGCCCGGTGCTGCCGCAGGGCGTCGAGGCCATCACCGGACAGGAGGCGGCCGAGGAGAACACCGAGATGATCTCGGGCCGGTTCCTCGGCCTGTTCACCACCCTGCTGCTGGTCTTCTCCGGCATCGCCCTGCTCGTCGCCACCTTCGGCATCCACAACACCTTCGCGATCGTCGTCGCCCAGCGCACCCGCGAGAACGCCCTGCTCCGCGCCCTCGGCGCCGCCCGCCGCCAGATCCTCGCCGGCACCCTGGCCGAGGCCGCGGTGGTCGGGGTCGTCGCCTCGGTGGCCGGCCTGCTCGGCGGCCTCGGCGTCGCGGCGGGCCTGCGGGCGCTCTTCCCGGCCCTCGGGTTCCCCTTCCCCGAAGGGGACCTGGTCGTCAGTACCACCTCACTGCTGCTCCCGCTCGGCGTCGGCGTCGCCGTCTGCCTCGGCTCCGCGCTGGCACCTGCCGTCCGGGCGGGCCGCACGGCGCCCCTCGCGGCCCTGCGCGAGAGCACGGTGGACCGCTCCGGGACCTCGCGGGCCCGCACGCTCGCCGGCGTCGCGCTCGGCGCCGCCGCCCTCGCGGCGGTCCTGGCCGGGGTCCTGGCCGCGCCGTCGCCGTGGCTGTCGGGGACGGGGGCGGTACTGGCGACCGCCGCGTTCGTCGTCCTCGGACCGGTGACGTCCTCGTACGCCGTACGGATCCTCGCGGATCCCCTGCGCCGGCTGCGCGGGGTCCCCGGAGCCCTCGCGGGACGCAACGCCGCACGCGACCCGGGACGGACGGCGGCCACCGCGACCGCACTGATGATCGGAGTCGCCGTCGTCAGCCTCTTCGCGGTGTTCGGGGCCTCCCTCAAGGCCACCATGGACCGGACGGTGTCCCGCTCCTTCGCCGGTGACGTCGCCATCAGCGCCCCCGCGTTCGGGTCGGGCGGCAGCGGCCTCAGCCCCGCGTTGGCGCCCGCCGTCGCGGCCCTGCCCGAGGTGAGGAGCGCTGTGGGCCTCGGCAGGGGAGTCGCGGAGGTCGACGGCTCCGGCCACGCCCTGACGGTCACCGACCCGGCCGCCCTCGCCGTCGGCCTCGACCTCGGCACGGTGGAGGGACGCCTCGATTCCCTCGGTACGGACGGCATCGCGGTCAGCGCGAAGGAAGCCGGCCGGCACGGCTGGCGGCCGGGCAGCGGCCTCGAACTCGCCTTCACCGACGGGCAGAAGCTCCCGTTCACGGTCCGTGCCGTCTACGACCGCCCCGACCTCGCCGGCGACTACCTGATCACCCGCGCGGCCTGGGCCCCGCACCGCGCCCAGGACTCCGACACCCTGGTCTCCGTCACCTTCCGGGACGGGGTGTCCACGGCGGACGGCACGGCCGCGGTGGAGCGTACGGCCGCCCGGTACGGCGGCCCGGAGGTCCAGACCCGGGCGGAATACGCCGCCTCCTCGGCGGGCGGCATCGACATGATGCTCACCCTCGTCTACGCCCTCCTCGCCCTCGCCGTGCTCATCGCCCTGCTCGGCATCGCCAACACCCTCACCCTCGCGGTGCACGAACGCACCCGCGAGCTGGGACTCCTGCGCGCCGTCGGCCAGACCCGGGCCCAGCTACGGGCGATGATCCGCTGGGAGTCGGTGCTGGTGGCCGCCTTCGGCACGGCGGCCGGCCTGCTCCTCGGCGTCCTCCTCGGCCGGGTCCTGGTGACGGCCTCGGCGAGCGCGCAGGACAGCGCCCTCGCCTTCGCCCTGCCGTCGGCGCAGCTCGCGGTGGTCGCCCTGGCGGGACCGGCGGCCGGCATCCTCGCAGGCCTGCACCCTGCCCATCGGGCGGCCCGCCTGGACATCCTGCCCGCCGTCGCCGCGGAATAGCCGGCGTGAGGCACCGCGCCGCCCCGCCCGGCGGAGGTCCGCGTGGCAGGCTGGAGGCATGTGCGGCCGATACGTCTCCACCCGCAGCCCCGAGGACCTGACCGGCCTGTTCGGGGCCGCCGCGCCGGGCCCCGACGCGGTGGTCCCGCCCAGTTGGAACGTCGCCCCGACCGATCCCGTGTGGGCGGTACTGGAGCGCGCCGACCACGAGACCGGGCTCCTGGAACGCCGGCTGCGGCCGCTGCGCTGGGGTCTGGTGCCGTCCTGGTCCAAGGACCCGGGCGGCGCGGCGCGGATGATCAACGCCCGCGTAGAAACGGTCGCCGAGAAGCCGGCCTACCGCCGCGCCTACGCCAGACGCCGCTGCCTGCTTCCCGCCGACGGCTTCTACGAATGGCTGGCCGTCCCGGCGACCGCCACCGCCAAGGCGTACAAGCAGCCCTACTTCATCAGCCCCCAGGACGGCGCGGTGATGGCGATGGCCGGTCTGTACGAGTTCTGGCGCGACCCCGCCGTAACGGACGGGGACGACCCGGCCGCCTGGTGGGCGACCTGCACCGTGATCACCACCGAGGCCACCGACGCCGCCGGCCGGGTCCACCCCCGGATGCCGCTGGCCCTCGCCCCCGCCGACTACGACGCCTGGCTGGACCCCGCGCACCAGGACCCGCACGCCGTGCGCACCCTCCTCGCCACCCCCGCCGAAGGCCGCCTGGAGGTCCGCGCGGTCGGCACGGCGGTGAACAGCGTCCGCAACAACGGCCCCGAGCTCCTGGACGACCCGGTGGTCACCCGGACCCGCTGACCCCGCGCGCCTCCTGGGCGCGGGCGGAGGCGTCCGTCCGGGCCGGCCTGCGCAGCGCCGCGAACGTCCTGTCCCCCCAGGACCGTGGCCACGGCCACCGATTCGACGAGGTCCCGCCGGACAGCGCGTACCCGACGGCGGGCCGGGAATGCCGCTCACCGGATGGTCCACCACCGGCGGCCGGCCGGCCGTGTTGTCAGTGGTCCGTGAGACGCTCGCCCCGACCGACAACTCCCATCCGCACCTTCACGGACACACGCGAGGCGAAGACATGACCACGGGGAACGAGAACGCCGCCTACGAGATCGTGCCGGGCGTCCCGGACGTCGCGACCTACCGGATGCTGCGCGGCGCGACCGGGCTCGGCGCCAAGAGCGTCGAGGGTTCGGCGATCGGGCTGCCGAACTCCTGGCACTGCGTCACCGTCGCCCACCACGGCGACACCGTCGGCATGGGCCGGATCGTCGGCGACGGCGGGTGCTTCCTCCAGGTCGTCGACATCTGCGTGCTCCCGGAGCACCAGGGGCAGGGCCTCGGCAAGCTGATCATGGCCGAGCTCACCGCAGAGCTGGAGCGGCGTGCGCCGAAGGGAACGTACGTGTCCCTCATGGCCGACGGCGACGCCCGGCACCTCTACGCGAAGTTCGGCTTCGTGGATCCGGCCCCGGCATCGGTGGGCATGGCCCGTCTGCTCTGAGGCAGGGGCGTCAGGGGGCGGCCGCAGGGGCGGTCGGGTGCGACCGGCAGCTCGTACGATCATGGTCGAGAGCCCGCAGCCGTGCGGGCGTCGTGCACCGAGGAGAGTCATCCGCATGTGGTCCTGTGAGCGCGTCGTCGGATCCGCCCTCGACGTCGAGGAGGTCATCGGCCTCTACCGGGCGTCGACGCTCGCCGAGCGCCGCCCGGTCGACGACGTGGAGCGGTTCACGCGAATGCTGGCCGGCGCCAACCTGGTCGTCACGGCCCGCACCGACGAGGGACACCTCATCGGCATTGCCCGGTCGGTCACCGACGGCGCGTACGCGACCTACCTCAGCGACCTCGCCGTCGACGCCGCCCACCAGTCCGAGGGCGTCGGGCGCGAGTTGATCCGGGTCACCGGCGAAGCCGCCCCGCAGGCGACGATCATCCTGCTCGCCGCCCCGGCGGCCGTCGACTACTACCCCCGCGTCGGGTTCACCGCGCACCACTCCGCCTGGACCCTCGACGGTCCCGAGGAGTGAGCCCGGCGCCCGCCGCGACGCTCACCCGCGGCACAGGACGGGCACCCGCTGGACGGCGTTGTTGCCGAAGCCCCCGCGGTTCCACGTCTGTCCGAGCGGCTGGGTGCGGCCCGTGGCGTCCGTCGCCCGCGCCATCAGGACGTACCGGCCCGGCACGGCCCTCCACACGCCGTGCCAGGCCTGCCACGCCCCGCGGGGCCGGCCGTCCCGCGCACCCGGCTCCACCGCGGCGTCCGCCCACGTCCGGCCCCCGTCGCAGCTCAGCTCCACCCGGGTGACCGGCCCGTGCCCCGACCAGGCGCGCCCCTCCAGAGGTACGGGACCCGCGCGCACGACGCGCAGGCGGGACATGAAGTCGGGGAACCCCGGCGGAACCATCAGGGCGCGCGGTGCGATCAGCGTCACCGGCCCCCCGGGGTCCTCGGGGTCGCGCCGGTAGCGGTAGGCCACCGCCTGCTGGAACCCCTCGAAGGGCACGTCGGACAGCGTGATGTCCCGCAGCCACTTCACGTGCGCCATCCCGTACCAGCCCGGCACCACCAGCCGCAGCGGAAACCCGTGCTGCGGCGGCAGCGGCCCGCCGTTCATCGCGTACGCGAGCAGCACTTCCGGCTCCGTGCCGGTCGCCACGGTCACCGGCAGGCTGCGCGCGTAGTCCTGCTCGACCCCGCGCTCCACGCCGTGGTCGGCTCCCGTGAACACCGCCTCGACGGCCTCCGGCCCCACCCCGGCCTCGGCGAGCACCGTCCGCAGCGGCACCCCGGTCCAGTCGGCCGTGCCCACCCCTTCGACCAGCCAGGGCTGGCTGACGGGCCGGGGCAGCAGACGTGCCCGGCCGTTGCCCGCGCACTCCATCGTGACCCGGTGCGTGACCGCCGGCAGCGCGCGCAGGGCCGCAAGGTCCAGTGCCAGCGGCCGGCGGACCCGCCCGCCGACCGTCAGCCGCCAGGTGCCGGGGTCCGCGGCCGGGATGTCGTAGTGCACCAGTACGTAGTGCAGCCCGGCCGGCGTGAGCTCGTAGCGCAGGGCCTCCAGGGGCAGCCCGTGGTTGCGGGCGGCGAGCGCCAGCTCCTCCGCCCCTATGTCCTCGTCCTCGGCCGCCAGCCGCCCCGGGACGCTGATCCCGCTCAGGACCGTGTCCATACCTCCATGGTCGCGCGCGCCACCGGCCCCGGCACCCCGGGACTAGGGTGACGCCTTGCCGATCGGCCGAGTTGAGGGGGGGGGCACCGCGATGGGGACGGGAACGGGAACGGACGGGGAGGGACCGGTCGACAGGGCGCGCGCCCAGGTGTTCGGAGAGGTGGCCGAACTCTACGACGCCTCCCGCCCCGGGTACGCGGACGCGCTGTTGGCCCGGGTGCTGGAGTACGCGGAGCCGGGGGAGCGCCCGGCGGTGGAGGTCGGCGCGGGCACGGGCAAGGCCACGGTGCCGTTCGCCGAGGCGGGCACCACGCTGGTCTGCGTGGAACCCGATCCGCGCATGGCCGAGGTGCTGCGCCGCAACACCGCCCGCTTCCCGCGGGTACGGGTCGAGGCCGGCGGCTTCGAGGAATGGCGGCGCGACGGGCGCCGCTTCGCGCTCCTCTACGCCGCCACCTCCCGGCACTGGCTCGATCCGGCGCGACGCGTGGACCTGGCCCGAGAGGCGCTCGACCCGGGCGGCGCGCTGGCCCTGTTCTGGAACCCGCAGGGCGTGCGCGAACCGCACCTGCACGCGGCGCTGGCCGAGGTCGACGCCCGCCACGGGATCACGGGTGCGCCGCACGGCGAACTCGCCTCTTCCTACGGTCGGGCCCCGGGCGACTGGGCCGGGACGCCGGGCTGGCCGGCGGCCGAGTGCCGCGCCGACGGCCGGCTCACCGACCTGTACGAGGTCCGTTTCCGCGAGGACCGGTACTACGACACCGACCGCTACCTGGGCTACCTGGCCTCCCTCTCCCGTTACCGGGTCCTGGCCCCGGACCACCGCGAGCGGGTCCTCGCCGACACCGCCCGGGTGCTGGACGCGCACGGCGGGGGCATCGCCATGGACCACTTCAGCGACCTGCTCCTCGCCCGCACGCTCCGGACGGCCGGCACCTCCCGGACCGCCCGCGCCTCCCGGACGGCGCCCCCGGTGCGGGACGCCGTGTCGTAGTCCTGCGGCGCGGCCCCGGTGGGCCGATAGTGGGGCTGTGAACGACAGGTCGCGCAAGAGCGGACAGACGGGCGGGAGCGGGAACGGCAACGGGAACGCCGCGTGGTCCGGACGGGCGGGGGCGGAGGCCTTCGCGGCGGTGGAGGCGGCCACGGACTGGCTGCTCGGCTATCCGTTCGTCTTCAGGGCGCTCGCCCGCAGGATCCGCGGCGGTGACGTCCTCGTGGACTACGGCTGCGGCCCCGGCACGGTCGCCGACCGCGCGGCCCGGGTGCTGGGGGTCCGGGTGGTGGGAGTGGACACCTCGCCCGAGATGCTGGAGCTGGCCCGGGCCGCGGGCACCGCCGTGGCGGAGTTCCACCTGGTCGAGGACGGGCGGGCGACCGGCCTGGCGGACGGCTGCGCGGACGCGGTGATGTGCAACCACGTGATCGCGTCGCTGCCCGACGAACAGGCCGTCCTCGGCGTCTTCACCGAGATCCGCCGCCTGCTGCGCCCCGGCGCCCCCTTCGTGCTGCTGGCCACCGATCCCGCCTGCACCGGCCGGGAGTACGCCTCCCTGAGGATCGGCGAGCCGGGCGAGGTGTACGGACCGGGCGACGAGCTGACCGTACGGCTGCAACGCACGGACGGGACCTGGCAGGAGGTGCGCAATCACGCCTGGCCCCCCGGGATCTATCCGGAGCTTCTGGAGAGCGCGGGATTCCGGGAGGTAGCCCAGCATCACCCCACGGTGGAGGAGGCGCAGTCCCTCGCCGACCCGGCACTCCTGCGCGCCCGTCACTGGACGGCGGAGCGCGAGCGGCCGCCCCTGGTGGTCACCACCGCGCTGGCGGTCTGACCAGCGGAGTCCCGTCCACACCGAACGCCGGACAATCGGCCCGGCACCGCCGGCGGCGGGGCTGCTGCCCGGTCAGTTCGCGGGGACGTGCGCGGGCCGCGGCGTGATCCCCGGGTAGGCCTCCCCGAGCACGGTGTCGAACAGCGTCGTGACGTCGTCCGCCGTCATCCCCTGCTCCCGCGCCTCCCGCATCCACTCCCCGAGCCGGCCCCGCAACGGGGACTCGGGTGCGGTCTGCGGGGTGGCCAGCGAGCGGGTGATGAAGGTGCCCGAGCCCTGCCGCACCTCGACCAGCTCCAGCCGTTCCAGTTCGCGGTAGGCCTTGAGGGTGGTGTTCGGGTTCACCTTGGTGGTGGCTGCGACCTGTGCCGCGGTGGGAAGTTTGTCCCCCTCGGTCAGGGCGCCCATGCGGAGCGCCTGCTCCACCTGGTGGACGATCTGGAGGTAGGCGGGCATGCCGCTGCGGCGTTCGATGCGAAACACGACCACGGTGCCCGCCTCCTTGATCCTTCGTGGGTTCTTCCAGCCTAGGGCTTCGACGGGGCCGCGACGGCCCGCGGCGGCCCTCCGCCCGCGGCCGTCTACAGGGCGCGGCGCCGGGCCCGCCACAGGAGCGCGCCGACGAGCGCGGCGGCGAGTACGACGAACCCCGCCGCGGCGGTCCACTGCATGCCCGCCATCTGGTCCTTGGTGTAGTGGTCCGCGACCCGGTCGACGATGCCGAGGGCGCTCCGGCAGTTCTCCGGCGCGCTGTCGTGCGCGCAGGTGCCCCAGCCGTAGAGCTTCCCGGACGCGGTCGCGAACCACTCGTCCACCACGATCACGTGGTCGAGCAGGGCGGGCCGTTGGGCGTCGAGCGGGTAGGCGAGCCGCCTGGGGGAGTCGAGACGGGGCCTGAGGATCTCCGCCGCGAGGAGGACGACGCCCGAGACCAGGAAGGTGGAGGCCATGGAAGCCACGGTGCGGCGCAGCAGCGCCCCGGCCAGGATTCCGAGGGAGGTGGTGAACAGGGCCGTGGCGACCGCGGAGGGGCCGGTGACCGCGAACACCGAGTGGTTCAGCCAGTCGTTGGCCACGAACGGGCCGGCGGAGCGCCACCACCAGGCGTAGGCGAGCCCCAGGACGCCCGTCGTCGCCGTGGCGAGGGTCAGGGCGAAGCCCACCTTCCACACCAGCCACCGGGTACGGGAGACCGACTGGGTCGTGACGAGCCGCGCGGTGCCGTTCTCCTGGTCGGCGGAGATCAGCGGGGCGCCGAGGAACACGCCCAGCAGTACGGGCAGGAAGGCCAGTGCGCTGCCGGCGGAGTCCAGGTCGTTGGTGATCGCGTTGACGATGTTGCCGTCGACCTCCGCCCCGGGCTTCCCGGGCCAGCCGGCGCCGTGCAGGGCGTCCAGCATCGCCCCGCGCTGGTACACGATCCAGGCCGCGCCGAGGACGGTGGCCGCGGCGCACGCGATGAGGGCCGTACGGTGCTGGCGGGTCATGAGCCAGGCGAGTCCGCGCAGCCTGCGGGTCGGGACGGACGCGGCACGCCTGCCGGAAGCGCCTTGGGTGAGCGTGCTCATGCGGCGGACTCCTCTCGGTGGTCGGGGGCGGCGGTGGGGGAGAGCAGCGCGGGGGCCGCGGGGGAGCGGAGGTAGGCGAGCAGTACCTCCTCCATCCCGGGTTCGGACAGTTGCCAGGCACCCTCCAGCGGTCCCTGGCGCCGGACCAGGGCGGTGAAGTGGCGTCCGGAGGTGCGTACTTCGATCACCGTGTGGGCGTTCAGGGCCGCGGGCAGGGCGCCCTCGTCGGTCACTCCGGTCACCAGTGTGTGCATCGGGACCAGCTCGTCGGCCTCACCCGCCATGCGGACGCGGCCGTCGGCGAGGACGAGAAGGTAGTCGCACATGTCCTCGATCTCGCTGAGCAGGTGCGAGGACATCAGTACGGTCGTGCCGTGCTCGGCCGCCTCGGACAGCAGCAGGGCGCCGATCTCGTCCCGCGCGACCGGGTCCAGATCGGCCATGGGCTCGTCCAGCAGCAGGAGTTCGGGCCGCTTTCCGAAGGCGAGCGCGAAGGCCACGCGGGTGCGCTGACCGCCCGACAGGGTCTCGACCCGGGCCCCGAGCGGTATCTGGCCGGACCGGACGATCCGCTCGGCCGCCTGCTGGTCCCAGCCCGGGTTCAGTTCCCGGCCCATCCGCAGGGTCTGTTCCACGGTGAACTTCTTGAACAGCGGCTTGTCCTGACCGAGATAGGCCCACCGGGCCATCGTGCCGGGCTCGTCGGCCGGTGCGCCGAAGATCCGCAGTTCGCCGGCCGAGGGCTCGGCCAGGCGGGTCGCCAGGTTCAGCAGGGTGCTCTTGCCAGCGCCGTTGGGTCCGACGAGCGCGGCGATGCGGCCCGCCGGGACCCGGAAGGAGCAGTCCTCCAGGGCCCAGCGCCGCCCGTACTTCTTGCCGAGCCCGCGCGCTTCGAGGGCCCATCGGGCGTCCGCCGCGCCGGAGGTGGTCGTGCCTCGCACAGCTTCCCCCTTTCCTTCAGTCCACTAGATAACTAGTGGAATCATGGACTCAGGGGGGAGCCCTGTCAACACGCTGTCGAGGAGGTCAGGAGGGGGACCGCGGGGACGGCTCCGCGGCCGCCCCGCCGGACACCTGGTGCAGGCGCAGGGCCAGTTGGAGCTCCAGGCTCCGGTCCGGCGACTGCCAGCCGGGGCCCAGCAGACGTCCGATGCGGTCCAGGCGCTGCACGACCGTGTTCACGTGCACGTGCAGGGCGTCCTTGGCCCTGGTCTGGCTCATGCCCGAGTCGAAGTAGACCCGCAGCGTGTGGACGAGGTCGCTGCCGCGCCGGGCGTCGTACTCCAGCAACGGCCCGAGGACGTCCCGGACGTAGGCGGACAGGTCCGGCCGGTCGCCCAGCAGTACGCCGAGGAACCCGAGCTCCGTGAGCGCGGCGCCGTCCCCGTCCCGCCCGAGCGCGCGCAGCGTGGACAGGCAGCGCAGGGCCTCGGCGTGCGCGGAGGGCAGTGCCCGGGGACTGCCGTCGGCGCGCGCCGCCCCGACCGTGACCGGGCCGCCCACAGATCGGCAGAG
>NZ_JBGWAB010000070.1:0-40005 GCF_041862025.1 Streptomyces sp. AB3(2024) | reverse complement strand
AACCCCCCCCCCCCCCCCCAACCACCAACCCAATTGTTTAATGCTGTTAAGAGTTGTGAAGTGCGAACCGGGGGGGGGGCGCGGGGGGCCCCCGGGGCGGCGGCCGTCGCCCCGGACGCCCCCTGGGTCACCCCGTCCGGCCGGCGCCGTCGCGGCACGGTCGTCGGCAGCGCCGCCGCGGCCCGCGACAACTGGCGGCGCATCGTGCCGCAGGCACTGGTCGTCGCCTTCCTCGCGGGCGGCACCACCGCCTTCGTCGCCGCCGACAAAGCCGTCCGCCTCACCGTCGACGGAGTCCCCCGCACCCTGCACACCTTCGCCGGCAGCGTCGACGACCTCCTCGACGCCGAGGGCCTCGGCGTCGGCCCGCACGACCTCGTCGCCCCCGGGAGGGGATCAGCCCTCGACGACGGCGAGCAGGTCGTCGTCCGCTACGGCCGGCCCCTCCGGCTCACCCTCGACGGTCACAGCCGCGAGGTGTGGACGACCTCCGCCACCGTCGAGGGCGCCCTGCGCCAGCTCGGCGTCCGCGTCGAGGGCGCCTACCTCTCCGCCCCCCGCACCGCGCCCGTCCCCCGCTCCGGCCTCACCCTGGGCGTCCGCACCGAACGCGGCGTCACCTTCATGGCCGACGGCCGCGAACGCACCATCCGCACCAACGCCGCCACCGTCCAGGAGGCCCTGGACCAGGCCGGCATCACCCTGCGCGGGGAGGACACCACCTCCGTGCCCCCCGACTCCTTCCCCCGCGACGGACAGACCGTCACCGTGCTCCGCATCACCGGCACCCGCGAGGTCCGCGAGGAGCGCATCCCGTACGAGACCGAGCGCGTCGAGGACGACACCCTCTTCGCGGGCACCGAGGTCGTCGAGCGCGCGGGCCGGCCCGGCGCGCGCCGCGTCACGTACGGGCTCCGCACCGTCAACGGTGTCCGCCAGGAGCCCCGCAGGATCGCCGAGGAGGTCGTGCGGGAGCCGGTCGGCCAGCTCGTCAAGGTCGGCACGAAGCCGCTGCCCGCCTCCGTGGCCGGCGCCGACGACCTGGACTGGGACGCCCTGGCCCAGTGCGAGTCCGGGGGCCGCGCCTCCGCCACCGACGCCTCGGGGACCTACGGCGGCCTCTACCAGTTCGACGTACAGACCTGGCACGCCCTCGGCGGCAGCGGCCGCCCCCAGGACGCCCCGGGCAGCGAACAGACGTACCGGGCGAAGAAGCTCTACGTGCAGCGGGGGGCGAGTCCCTGGCCCCACTGCGGGCGAAGGCTCACCCACTGACTTCCGTCGTCGAAGCGACCCCCGGCCGGTGTCGCTTTGTCGACAATGCTCTGTCCCGGCCGGCCCGCGCCAACCCGTCCTCGGGCCGCGGGGAGCCGTCGCGGGAGCCGGGTTCCGCCCCCACGCGCGCCCCGCCCCTCCACGGCGGGACCGCCACCGCGGAGCGGACACCCGGTCCGGCTCGGGATCACCCGGCCGATCTGAGACGCTTTACCGGTGAGCACCGCAGAGCAGCAGCCCCCCGCCACCCCTTCCGACGCCCTCCTCGGCCCGGCCGACATCCGAGAGCTGGCCGAGGTCCTCGGCGTACGCCCGACGAAGCAGAAGGGGCAGAACTTCGTCATCGACGCCAACACGGTGCGCCGGATCGTCCGCACCGCCGAGGTGCGCCCGGACGACGTGGTCGTCGAGGTCGGCCCCGGTCTCGGCTCGCTGACGCTCGCCCTGCTGGAGGCCGCCGACCGGGTGGTCGCCGTCGAGATCGACGACATCCTGGCCGCCGCGCTGCCCGCCACCATCGAGGCGCGGATGCCGCGGAAGAAGGACCGTTTCGCGCTGGTCCACTCCGACGCGATGCTGGTGACCGAGCTGCCCGGGCCGGCACCGACCGCCCTCGTCGCGAACCTGCCGTACAACGTGGCCGTCCCGGTGCTGCTGACGATGCTCGACCGCTTCCCGACGATCGAGCGGACCCTCGTCATGGTCCAGGCGGAGGTCGCCGACCGGCTCGCCGCCCGCCCCGGCAACAAGGTCTACGGCGTCCCCTCGGTCAAGGCCAACTGGTACGCGGACGTCAAGCGGGCCGGGTCCATCGGCCGCAACGTCTTCTGGCCCGCGCCGAACGTCGACTCCGGACTCGTCTCCCTCGTGCGCCGCGCCGAGCCGGTGAAGACCACCGCCACCAAGGCGGAGGTCTTCGCGGTCGTCGACGCCGCCTTCGCGCAGCGCCGCAAGGGCCTGCGCGCCGCCCTCGCGGGCTGGGCCGGGTCGGCCGCGGGCGCCGAGGCGGCGCTGGTCGCCGCCGGGGTCCCGCCGCTGGCCCGCGGCGAGTCCCTCACCGTGGAGGAGTTCGCGGCGATCGCCGAGCACAAGCCCGCCGCCGAGAGGCCCGCGCTGTGAGCGCCCGCACGACGGGCACCGCCCCCACGGCGGGCGTCGGCGCGGCGGGCACCGCCCCCACGGCGGGCTCCGGCGCGGGGGTGACCGTACGGGTCCCCGCGAAGGTCAACGTCCAGCTGGCGGTGGGCGCGGCCCGCCCCGACGGCTTCCACGACCTGGCCAGCGTCTTCCTGGCCGTCTCCCTCTTCGACGAGGTGACGGCGACCCCGGCCGACGCGCTGCGGGTGACCTGCGCCGGCCCGGACGCCGACCAGGTCCCCCTGGACCGCACGAACCTCGCGGCGCGCGCCGCAGAGGTCCTCGCCGCCCGCGCCGGGATCTCCCCGGACGTGCACCTCCACATCGCCAAGAACATCCCCGTCGCCGGCGGCATGGCCGGCGGCAGCGCGGACGGCGCGGCGGCCCTGCTGGCCTGCGACGCGCTCTGGGGCCTGGACACCCCGCGCGAGGACCTCCTCGCCCTCTGCGCGGAGCTGGGCAGCGACGTCCCCTTCAGCCTGGTGGGCGGCGCCGCGCTCGGCACCGGACGCGGCGAGGTGCTGACCCCCGTCGGGGCGGGGACCTTCCACTGGGTGTTCGCCGTCGCGCACGGGGGCCTGTCCACCCCGGCGGTGTTCCGCGAGTTCGACCGGCTGACCGAGGGCGTCGACGTACCCGTCCCGCGGGCCTCCCCGGTACTGCTCGCCGCGCTCGCCTCCGGCGACCCGGACGCGCTCGCCGCGGCCCTGGTCAACGACCTCCAGCCGGCGGCGCTCTCGCTGCGCCCGCAGCTGGCCGCCACTCTCGCGGCGGGCGCCGACGCGGGGGCGCTGGCCGGGCTGGTGTCGGGCTCCGGGCCCACCACCGCCTTCCTGGTCCGCGGTCCGGAGTCCGCCGGGAAGGTCGCCGCGGCCCTCGAAGCGTCCGGCACCTGCAGGGCCACCCGGATCACCGCGTCCCCGGCCCCCGGCGCGACGGTGGTTCCCGCCTGACGGGCGGCTACTCAGGGCGCGGATGAGTATCCGCGCCCTGTCGGCGGCCCGGCGGCGCGCGGGACCGTGTGGGCATGACAGTCAGCGCGCGCGCCATGGCCGCGGCCACCCCCACCGCCCGGGACCGCTACGTCGACCTCCTCCGGGTCGCCTCCCTCGCCACCGTGGTGCTCGGCCACTGGCTCATGGCCGCGGTCAGCGGGGACGGCATGGGGAACCTGCTCGCCCTCGTCCCCCCGCTCCAGGTCCTCACCTGGGCCCTCCAGGTCATGCCGGTGTTCTTCTTCGTAGGCGGCTTCTCCCATGCCCTGTCCTACCGGTCGCTGGAGCGCAGGTACCCCGGCCGGCCCGGGTACGCCGTCTTCCTGCGCGCCCGCCTGCGGCGGCTGCTGCGGCCCACCCTGGTGTTCGTCCTGGTCTGGGCCGTCCTCGCGCTGGCCGTGCAGCTCGCCGGGCACGGTGGCGGCCGGCTGACCGGCGCCGCGCTGCGCACGGTCACGCAGCCGCTGTGGTTCATCGGGATCTACCTCGCCATGGTCGCCCTCACCCCGCCGCTGCTGAGGCTGCACGCCCGCCACGGCTGGGCCGCGTTCGCCGCGCTCGCCGGGGCGGCCGCGCTGGTCGACGTACTGCGCTTCGCGCTCGGGGTCCCGTACGTGGAGTTCCTGAACTTCGCCCTCGTCTGGCTGGCCGTGCACCAGCTCGGCTTCCTGCGTGCCGACGGCCGGATCACCCGGCCCGCCGTCCTCGGGGCCGCCGGACTGGCCGGCGCCGTACTGCTGGTGGCGTTCGGGCCGTACCCGCTGTCCATGGTCGGGATGCCCGGCGAGAAGGTGTCCAACATGGCCCCGCCCACCCTCGCCCTGCTCTGCCACGGCATGTGGCTGGTCGGCGCGGTCCAGCTGCTCGCCCGCCCCGCCGGCGCCTGGCTGGCCCGGCCGCGCGTCTGGCACGGGGTCGTCGCCGCCAACGGGGTCGCCATGACCGCCTTCCTGTGGCACCTCACCGCCATGCTCGGCGTGTACGCGGCCCAGCTCCTGCTCGGCATGGCCCTCCCGGAGCCGGCCACCGGCGCCTGGTGGGCGCAGGTGCCGGTGCGGATCCTGCTCGCCGTGGCCCTGACCGCCCTCCTCGTGGCCTGCTTCCGCCGTTTCGAGGCCCCGGGCGCGAGCGCCCGCGGCGCCGTCCGCGACGAAGGCCCCGGCAGCGGACCCGTCGCCGCCGCCGGGATCACCCTGTGCCTGCTGGGGATCCTGGGCCTGTCCATGACCGGCCTCGGCGGTCTCCTCCAGGGCCACAGCGCCGTCCTGATCGCCCTTCCGGTCACCGCGCCCGCCGCCATCGGCATGGCCGTCGGGGGCGCCTTCCTGGTGGAACGGTCGGGGTCGGCCCGGAGGGTTAGGCTGAGGGGCTGATCCACACCCCTTCCCTGGAGCGCGTCTGATGGCCGTCAATCTGGTCAATGTCGAGGCAGTCAGCAAGGTGTACGGCACCCGTACCCTGCTCGACGGCATCTCCCTCGGCGTGTCCGAGGGGGACCGGATCGGTGTCGTGGGCCGCAACGGCGACGGCAAGACCACCCTCATCCGGATGCTCGCCAAGCTGGAGGAGCCCGACACCGGCCGGGTCACCCAGAACAGCGGCCTGCGCATGGGCGTGCTCACCCAGCACGACTCCCTCGACCCCGCCGCCACGATCAGGCACGAGATCATCCGCGACATGGCCGACCACGAGTGGGCCGGCAACGCCAAGATCCGCGACGTGCTGACCGGGCTCTTCGGCGGGCTCGACCTGCCGGGCTTCGGCCAGGGCCTCGACACCGTCATCGGCCCCCTCTCCGGCGGTGAGCGCCGCCGCATCGCGCTCGCCAAGCTGCTCATCGCCGACCAGGAACTCCTCGTCCTCGACGAGCCCACCAACCACCTCGACGTCGAGGGCATCTCCTGGCTGGCCAAGCACCTCCAGGAGCGCCGCTCCGCGCTCGTGTGCGTCACCCACGACCGCTGGTTCCTCGACCAGGTCTGCACCCGCATGTGGGACGTGCAGCGCGGTGAGGTCCGCGAGTACGAGGGCGGCTACAGCGACTACGTCTTCGCCCGCGCCGAGCGCGAACGCATCGCCGCCACCGAGGAGCAGAAGCGGCAGAACCTGATGCGCAAGGAGCTGGCCTGGCTGCGCCGCGGCGCCCCCGCGCGCACCTCGAAGCCGCGCTACCGCATCGAGGCCGCCAACGAGCTGATCGCCGACGTGCCGCCGCCGCGCGACACCTCGGAGCTGATGCGCTTCGCCAACGCCCGCCTGGGCAAGACCGTCTTCGACCTGGAGGACGTGTCCGTCCAGGCCGGCCCCAAGGTCCTGCTCAAGCACCTCACCTGGCACCTGGGACCCGGCGACCGCGTCGGCCTCGTCGGTGTCAACGGCGCCGGCAAGACCTCCCTGCTGCGCGCCCTCGCCGAGGCCGCCCGCACGCAGGGCGAGGTGCAGCCCGCGGCCGGCAGCATCGCCGTCGGCAAGACGGTCAGGCTGGCCTACCTCTCCCAGGAGGTCGGCGAACTCGACCCGTCGCTGCGCGTCCTGGAGGCCGTGCAGCGCGTCCGTGACCGCGTGGACCTGGGCAAGGGCCGCGAGATGACGGCGGGTCAGCTGTGCGAGCAGTTCGGCTTCACCAAGGAGAAGCAGTGGACGCCCGTCGGCGACCTCTCCGGTGGTGAGCGGCGCCGGCTGCAGATCCTGCGGCTGCTGATGGACGAGCCCAACGTCCTCTTCCTCGACGAGCCCACCAACGACCTCGACATCGAGACGCTGACCCAGCTGGAGGACCTCCTCGACGGCTGGCCCGGCTCGATGATCGTGATCTCCCACGACCGGTTCTTCGTCGAGCGGACCACCGACACGGTGATGGCGCTGCTGGGCGACGCCAGCCTGCGGATGCTGCCGCGCGGCCTCGACGAGTACCTGGAGCGCCGGCAGCGGATGATCGAGGCGGCCGCTCCGGCGCCCGTCCCGGCGGCCGCCGCCAAGTCCTCCGCCTCGGGCGACTCGCGCGCTGCGAAGAAGGAGCTCCAGAAGATCGAGCGCCAGCTCAACAAGATGTCGGACCGCGAGTCGAACCTGCACGCGCAGATCGCCGAGCACTCCACCGACTACGACAAGGTGGCCAAGCTCGACGCGGAGCTGCGCGAACTGATCTCCGAGCGGGACGACTTGGAGATGCGCTGGCTGGAACTGGCCGAGGAGGCCTGAGAAGACGCCCCCGGGGGGCGTCAAGCGGCCTGATAACGGCGGAGTCACGGGCCGGTCCGACCTTGGGAACAGGGGTCGAACCGGCCCGTCGCATGTCGGCCACGGGTGATAGAAAGAGTCGGTTCTTCCCGCCCCGTGACCCCCGACCCGCAGATTCCCACCGCCTGACGCCGAAGGTATGTGCTGATGACCGAGCCGCCCCAGCCGCCGAACCAGCCGCCGACACCGTCCGGTTACGGCCATCTGCCGGGCCCGCCCCAGCAGGGTTACGGACAGCCGCCGCAGGGCGCGAACCCGTACGCCCAGCAGCAGCAGCCGCAGCCGCAGCAGCCCCCCACGGTCCCTCAGGGGGGCTACGGATTCCCGCCGCCCGGCGCGCCCACCGTCGCGTACCCCGCCCCGGCGGTCCCCGGCGGCCCGGCCCGCGGACGGCGGACGACGGTCGTGATCGCCGCGGCCGTCGCGGGCGTGCTCGTCCTCGGTACGGGCGCCTGGTTCGCCTTCGCGGGGAGCGACGGCGCGGACCCGAAGAAGCCGGTCGCGCAGGGCTCCACGCCCGCCGACCCGAAGCCCTCGGGCTCCCCGTCCGTGGACGAGGGCGACGGCTCCGGCAACGGCGGCTCCGACCGGAGCGACCTCAACGCGGGCCGCAAGTCCGGCGAGGACAAGGTCCTGTGGCTCAAGACCTCCTCGCTCCAGGGCCCCGGTGCCGGCATCCCGACGAAGGGCCAGTGGGTGGTCGGCGACACTGTCGTCAAGACCGTCGACAAGAGCTTCGTCGGCTATGCGGTGACCGACGGCAAGGAGAAGTGGAAGCTGGACGTCCGCACCGAGATCTGCGGACTCACCGGCCAGACGACCCCCGACGGCAAAACGGTCGTCGTCGTCAGGGACGGCGAGGGCTCCACCGCGACCTGCGACCAGATGAAGCTGGTCGACCTCAAGGCGGGCAAGGAGGTCTGGACGAAGCAGGTCCAGAAGGAAGGCTTCTTCGACACGGCGGGCGACGCCACGCTCGCCTTCACCGGCGACACCCTCGTCGTCAGCCGGATGGGCGGCACCGCCGCCTACCGGCTCAGCACCGGCGAGCGGCTCTTCTCCGGCTCCGGCCCCGAGGGCTGCCGGCCCGGCGCCTACGCCGCCGGCAACGGCAAGCTGATCGGCGTCGCCACCTGCGAGGACGCGGACCACACCGTCGAGGTCCAGGACGCGGACCCGCTGACCGGCAAGAAGACCTGGTCCTACCGGCTCCCCAAGGGCTACGACGTCAGCGCCGTGTACTCGGTCAACCCGACCGTCATCGACGCGTCGAACCGCGACACCAAACAGCGCGCCATCATCTCCCTCGGCAACGACGGCCAGAAGCGCGCCAGCATGTCCGCCCCGGGCAACTTCGTCCTCAACTGCGGCGGCTACAGATCCTCCGAGGGCCTGCAGAACTGCGGCGACGGCGCCGTCGACGGCGACACCCTGTACCTGGGCACGGGCAACGAAGAGCGCAGCAACAACGAGATCGTCGCCTTCGACCTCGCCAGCGGCAAGGCCAAATGGCGCACCGCGGCCGGGGACAAGAGGAACTACATCCCGCTCAAGGCCGCGAACGGGCAGCTGACGGCCTACCGGACCGGCGCCCTGGACGAGCCCGGCGAGATCGTCTCGCTGGCGGCGGGCGACGGCAAGCCCAAGGTGCTCCTGAGCCTGCCCTCGGGACCCGCCGCGAAGATCGAGGGCTCCTTCCTGTTCGCGAAGCGGTCCTACGAGGGCGGCCGTTTCTTCCTGTCGACGACCATGCTGAACGGCGAGGGCAAGGACGAGAAGCTCCTGATGGTCTTCGGCAAGTGAACGAGTCCACCGAGCCGCCCACCGAGAGGCAGTAGCACCCCAGATGAGCACCCCGAACACCCCGCCGCCGCCCCACCAGCCGCCCAACGGCGGCTTCGGCGCGCCCCCGCCGGCCCAGCCGCCGACGGTTCCGCAGCCGCCGGCCCAGCCGCCGACCGCCCCGCAGCCGCAGGCCCCGCCGCAGCCGGGCTACGGATACCCGCAGGCCCAGCAGCCGCCGCAGCCCGGTTACGGATACCCGCAGCCCCAGCAGCCGCCGCAGCCCGGCTACGGCTACCCGCAGCAGCCCGCCACGGTGCAGGCCCCGGTGCAGACCGCTCCGCCCACGGGTGGCGGCGGTACGCAGCGCAGCCAGCTGATGATCATCGGCGCGGCCCTGCTGGCCGTGGTCCTCATCATCGGCGGCGGCTTCTGGTACCTCTCCGGCGACGACGACAAGGGCGGCGGCGGCACCCACCCGACCGCCGACGGCACCGGCGGCGCCACCGACGGCAACAAGCCCCCGGCGGCCGCGGGCGGCGCCGCGGAGAACCGCCCGGCCAACCCCAAGTCGAAGACGCTGGTCAACGTGCCGAGCCCGGCTCCGGCCGACGTGGTCTCCGTCGACGGATCCTGGCTGACCGACAGCACCTACGCCAAGTCGGACATCGCGAAGGTGGTCGGCTACAACCTCGTCGACGGCGGCAAGAAGTGGGAAGTCCCGCTCCCCGCCAACATCTGCGGCGCCACCAAGCACATCAGCGACAACAAGACGGCCATCCTCTTCCAGGAGGCCCAGGCCGGCGACTCCAACAAGTACCCCCAGTGCACCCAGGTCGGCGTCATCGACCTGAACACCGGCAAGCTCGTGTGGTCGGCCACCGCCAAGTCCACCACCGGCGGTGACAAGCCCGTGGCCTTCACCGAGGTCACCCTCAGCGGCCAGACCGTCGCCGCGGGAGGTCTCAGCGGCGGCGCCGCCTGGAACCTCGCCGACGGCAAGTCCCTCTGGTCCCCGAAGGTCGACGGCGAGGGCTGCTACGACCTCGGCTACGCGGGCGGCGAGGCCCTCGCCGTGCTGCGCAAGTGCGGCCGGATCCCGAACCAGACCCTGCTCGCGCAGTCCCTCGACCCCGTCACGGGCGCGCCGAAGGCCTCGTACAAGCTCTCGCCCGGCATCGAGTGGGCGGGCATCATCTCCACGAAGCCGCTCATCGTCGCGGCCAACGTGGGCAACACCGCCAAGAACGCGACCAACGTCAGCGACCTGTTCGTCGTCGACGACGCCGGCCAGCTGAAGTCCCACATCGCGCTGTCGGGCGGCAACTACGCGCCCAAGTGCCCGGCCACCGAGGTCGAGCAGTGCTCGAACATGGTCGTCGGCAACGGCAAGGTGTACATGCCCTCGTACGAGCACCAGGGCTCGACCTCCGCCGGCCGCACCAACGAGATCCTCTCCTTCGACCTGGAGACCGGCAAGCCCACGGCCGACCGCGCCGACGCGGGCGAGCGGTACACCATGTACCCGCTGCGGATGGACGGTCCGAACATCATCGCCTACAAGGTCCCGCCGTACGACGGGGGCGGCCAGGTCGTCAGCATCGACGGCAAGACGATGAAGGAGACCCTCCTGATGCAGAACCCGGCGGAGAAGACGAGCCAGCGCATCGAGACGAGCTTCTCGATGGACTACTCGGAGTACCGCTACCACAACGGTCACCTCTTCATCTCCCGCACCATGGCGCGCAAGCCCTACTCCGACAAGGGCGACCCGGAGTACCTCTTCGCCTCGTTCGTCGCGAACTGACGCGAACCGAAGCGAACCGAAGCCCCCGGAAGGTCAATCCTTCCGGGGGCTTCTCGCGGTAACCGGCACGCTCCGTCGAACAAGCGTGTAGCTTGCCGGGTCAGAAGGATCTGGGGTGGGAGCCTTGATGGGCGTACGGGTCATGGTGGTCGACGAGCACCGGCTGCTGGCCGAGGCGCTCGCCTCGGCCCTGAAACTGCGCGGGCACCGGGTGCTCGCGGCGGCCGCACCGACGGCGGGTGCCGCCGAACTGGTCATCGGCCGCGCCCCGGAGGTGTGCCTGTTCGGCACCGCCACCCCCGCCGAGCCCGGGGTCTTCGAGCCCATCGCGCGGATCAGGCGGGAGCGCCCGCAGATCGCCGTCGTGGTCCTCGGGCCGGTGCCGAACCCGCGGGGGATCGCCGCGGCGTTCGCCTCCGGCGCCTGCGGCTACGTACGCCAGGACGAGCGCATCGAGGGCGTGGAGCGGGCCCTGGCCAAGGCGCGGGCCGGAGAGGCCGCGGTCTCCCCGCAGCTGCTCCAGGCGGCCTTCGCCGAGCTGCTCAACCCCGCCGCCCAGCCCGACGACGAGGGCAGCCGGCTGCTGCGGCTGCTCACGCCCCGGGAGGTGGAGGTGCTGGTGCGGGTCGCGGAGGGCGAGGACACCCGGCTGATCGCCGCGGGGATGGCCATCGCGCCCAGCACCGCCCGTACGCACGTGCAGCGGGTGCTGATGAAGCTGGGCGTCGGCTCCCGGCTGGAGGCCGCCGCGCTGGCCGCCCGTACCGGGCTGCTGGACCGCGCGGTGTTCCCCGCGTCGGAGTCCGTGGTGGAGGGCCCGGCCGTGCGATGAGCCGGGCGGAACGGCGATTTCCCCCGAAGCGTGGAATCCGGTAATTCAGAGTCAGTGCACGCGCGCCCGTGCGCGTCCGCGAGAGGTTGGAGTGCGAGTGAGCAAGTACCTGGTCACCGGTGGTGCGGGATACGTGGGCGGCGTCGTGGCCGCCCATCTCCTGGAGGCCGGCCACGAGGTCACCGTCCTCGACGACCTCTCCACCGGCTTCGGCGAGGGGGTCCCCGCGGGCGCGACCCTGGTCAACGCCCGCATCCAGGACGCCGCGGAGCACCTGGACGCCTCCTACGACGCGGTGCTGCACTTCGCGGCGTCCTCGCAGGTCGGCGAGTCCGTGGTCAACCCCGGCAAGTACTGGGACAACAACGTCGGCGGCACCCTCGCCCTGCTGACCGCGATGCGGGAGGCGGGGGTGCGCCGCCTGATCTTCTCCTCCACGGCGGCCACCTACGGGGAGCCCGTGGACGGGCTGCTGACGGAGACCTCCCCGACCGCGCCGACCAACCCGTACGGTGCCTCGAAGCTGGCCGTCGACCACATGATCGCGGGGGAGTGCGCGGCGCACGGCCTCGCCGCCGTCTCGCTGCGCTACTTCAACGTGGCCGGCGCCTACGGGGAGTTCGGCGAGCGCCACGACCCGGAGACGCACCTGATCCCGCTGGTCCTGCAGGTGGCCCTGGGGGAGCGCGAGTCCATCGCGGTGTTCGGCGAGGACTACCCCACCCCGGACGGCACCTGCGTGCGCGACTACATCCACGTGGCCGACCTGGCGGAGGCCCACCTCTCGGCGTTGCGCGTCGCGGCGGAGGGCGAGCACCTGGTCTGCAACCTCGGCAACGGCAGCGGGTTCTCCGTCCGCGAGGTGATCGAGACGGTCCGCAAGGTCACCGGCCGGGACATCCCCGAGACGGTCGGCCCGCGCCGGGCCGGCGACCCGGCGGTACTGGTCGCCTCCGCGCGCACCGCGCAGGAGCGCCTCGGCTGGGTCGCGACCCGCTCGGACCTCACCCGCATCGTGACGGACGCCTGGAACTTCGCCCGCGCCACGCGTTCCTGACGCCTGCGGCGCACCCCGCGCCGCAACCCGCCCGGAGCCACCGCGCCCGCCCACGCCCCCGCCCGCACCCCGGGCGGGGGCGTGCGTGCGTCGTGGGGGCGCGTCGTGCGGGCGCCGCGCGCGGGCGCCAGGCGTGCGTACGCGGGGTGAAATGCCCCCCGTGCAACTGCCCGTGGCACACCCCCGTCGGAAATCCGCCCCAGGACCTTGCGGACAGGTGAATTCAAGCCATCGGCCGCCCCGTTGAGGACCCTCCCACGGGAAAATCCCTGGGAAAACTTCCGCTATTCGGCCAACCACGGGACGGGACCCGTTCTACGCTGATGCGTGACACCGGTGGGGGCCGGTGTTGATTCAGGGGTCGAGACACGCCGGGTACGGCGTCCGGTCCGGGGTAGTGCACAGATGTCGCGGCGGCGGCCGCGGCGGCAGTGGGCCACCCGGTCCGGGCGCCGTACCCGTAGTCGTCCGTTCCCCGACCCTTGGGGGTTTTGTGGTCCGTATCCGGGTTCTGGTGGTCGACGACCACCGCATCTTCGCCGAGTCTCTGGCAGCCGCGCTCGCGGCCGAGCCGGACGTGGACGTGTCCGCGGCCGGCAGCGGCGCCGCCGCCTCGCGCTGCCTCGAACGCGCGGCGGCCGAGGGCCGCCGCTTCGACGTGCTGCTCGTCGACGCCGACCTCGGCGCCGCCGGCGCCGCCGTGCCCGCCCAGCGGGAGGCGGGCTCCGCCCCGCCGCCACCCGTCTCCGACGGGATCGCCCTGGTCGCGGGGGTGCGCGTGGCCCACCCCGGGGTGCGCACCGTGGTCCTCGCCGAGCGCGACGACCCGCGCCGGGCCGCGCTCGCCCTCCAGGCGGGGGCGTCCGGATGGGTGGCCAAGGACTGCTCCCTCTCACGGCTGCTGGCCGTCGTCCGCGGGGTGCTGCGCGAGGAGACCCACCTGCCGCCGGCGCTGCTCACCGGGGTGCTGCGGGAGCTGACCGCGGCGCGCAAGCACCGCAGCGACAGCGAACGCCTCGTGGAGTCCCTGACCCCGCGCGAGCACGAGGTGCTGCGCTGCATGGTGGCGGGGCTGGGCCGCAAGGACGTGGCCGCCCGTCTGTTCCTCTCCCCGCACACCGTCCGCACCCACATGCAGAACGTGCTGGGCAAGCTCGGCGTGCACTCCACGCTGGCCGCCGTCGCGCTGGCGCGGCGGGCCGGGGTGCGCCCCGCCGAACTATCCGGGGATGTTGTCGAACGGAGCGGTCAGCTGGCGTAGCAGCCCGGCGAGATCGCCGCGCTGGGCCGTGGAGAGCTGGGCCAGGATCGCGCGTTCCTGGGCCAGCAGCCCGGCGAGCGACTGGTCGGCGCGGTCGCGCCCCTCGGGCGTCAGCCGGACCAGGACCCCGCGCCGGTCGCTGGGGTCGGGCAGCCGTTCGACCAGGCCCTTCTTCGCGAGCCGGTCGATGCGGTTGGTCATGGTGCCCGAGGTGACCAGCGTCTGCGTCAGCAGCTGGCCGGGGGAGAGCTGGTAGGGCGCGCCCGCGCGCCGCAGTGAGGTCAGTACGTCGAACTCCCACGGCTCCAGGCCGTGCTCGGAGAAGGCCAGCCTGCGGGCGCGGTCGAGGTGGCGCGCGAGCCGGCTGACGCGGCTGAGCACTTCGAGCGGTTCCACGTCGAGGTCAGGGCGCTCTCGCCGCCATGCCGCGACCAGTCGGTCGACCTCGTCCTCCATGCCGATCAGTGTAAGGGGTCTGTCGATGTGAAGTCTCTTCAAATCGAGAATCTTGACATCGAGATATATCGGACCGACCATGAGGCATGGAGGGGGCCGGAACGGCTTCCGACTCCGACCGCCCACCAGCAGGGAGGCTCGAACATGCATTCCGACACCGCACCGGACGCCCGTCACGCCGCATCCGCGGACGCCGCGCCACCGACACCCACCTGGGACCCCCGCCAGTACCTCCGGCACGCCGGCCACCGCGCACGGCCCTTCCTCGACCTGCTCACCCGTGTCGACGGGCTCCCCGCCGCCCCCGCCCGCATCGCCGACCTCGGCTGCGGCCCCGGCAACGTCACCGCGCTGCTCACCGGCCGCTGGCCCGACGCCCGCATCACGGGCTACGACCTCTCCCCGGAGATGCTGCGCCGCGCCGAACAGGAGTACGCCGGACCCACACCCGGCGGCGGCAGCCTCGACTTCCGCCACGGCGACCTGACCGACTGGGTGCCCGAGGAGAAGACGTACGACCTGATCGTCTCCAACGCCGCCCTGCAGTGGGTGCCGGGCCACCCCGGCTCCTTCGCGCGCTGGATCAACGGCCTGCGGCCCGGAGGCACCTTCGCCTTCCAGGTCCCCGGGAACTTCACCGCCCCCAGCCACCGGCTGCTCGCCGAACTGTGCGACACCGCGCAGTGGCGGGACCGGCTCGGGGGAATCGGCGCGCGCCACGTCCACGTCCTCGAACCCGGCGAGTACCTCGACCGCCTCACCGGGCTCGGCTGCGACGCCGACGTGTGGGAGACCACCTACCACCAGCTGCTCCAGGGACCCGACGCGGTCCTCGACTGGGTCAAGGGCACCGCGCTGCGGCCGGTGCTCACCGCCCTCGGTGACGACCGGCCGGCCGTCGACCGCTTCCTGGCCGAGTACCGGGAGGCACTGCGCGAGGCCTACCCGTCCGGCCCCCGCGGCACCGTCTTCCCGTTCCGCCGCGTCTTCGCCGTCGCCCGCAGGCAGGCCTGACCGTGCTGAGCGCCGTCGACCACGTACAGCTGGCCGCGCCCCCCGGCTCCGAGGACGCGCTGCGCGCCTACTACCGGGACGTGCTGGGCATGGAGGAGGTCCCCAAACCGCCCGTCCTCGCCGCGCGCGGGGGCTGCTGGTTCGCCGCCGCGGCGGTCCTGCTGCACCTGGGGATCGAGGAGGACTTCCGGCCCGCCCGCAAGGCCCACCCCGGACTGCGGGTGACCGGCATCGAGGCCTACGCGCACCGACTGCGCGAGCGCGGGGCCGCGGTGGTCTGGGACGACCACCTCCCGGGACACCGCCGCTTCTACTCCGAGGACCCGGTCGGCAACCGGCTGGAGTTCCTGGAGCCGGACCCCGCGCACACGTGAGCGGGGCCCCGTGCTCAGTTCTTGCGGTGGCCCACCAGGCGGGGCCTGGCCTCCAGGTTCTCCAGCCCGTGCCAGGCCAGGTTCACCAGGTGCGCCGCCACCTCGGCCTTCTTCGGCCGCCGCGTCTCCAGCCACCACTGCCCCGTCAGCGCGACCATCCCGACCAGCGCCTGCGCGTAGAGCGGGGCCAGCTTCGGATCGAAGCCCCGGGCCTTGAACTCCAGCCCCAGGATGTCCTCCACCTGGGTGGCGATGTCGCTGATCAGCGAGGCGAACGTGCCCGTCGACTGCGCCACGGGGGAGTCCCGCACCAGGATCCGGAAGCCGTCCGTGTAGTTCTCGATGTAATCGAGCAGGGCGAACGCCGCCTGCTCCAGCAGCTCCCGCGGGTGCCCGGCCGTCAGTGCACCCGTCACCCCGTCCAGCAACTGGCGCATCTCGCGGTCCACGACCACCGCGTAGAGGCCCTCCTTGCCGCCGAAGTGCTCGTACACCACCGGCTTGGACACCCCGGCCTTCGCCGCGATCTCCTCCACCGAGGTGCCCTCGAAGCCCTTCTCCGCGAAGAGGGTGCGGCCGATGTCCAGCAGTTGCTGACGCCGTTCGGCACCCGTCATCCGGACCCGGCGACCTCGCCTGGGCTTGTCGTTGCTGGAACTGCTGCCGTCGATCGCCACGTCCCCCATCATGCCGCGTTCGTCGTCTTTTCCTTGCGCCGGGCGTCGATGCGCCCGCCCGACGGCCAGCGCACGTCCGAGGCCCAGCCCAGCCGCTCGAACCAGCGGATCAGCCGCGCGCTGGAATCGACCTGGCCGCGCAGGACACCGTGCCGGGCCGAGGTCGGGTCGGCGTGGTGCAGGTTGTGCCACGACTCCCCGCAGGACAGCACCGCGAGCCACCACACGTTGCCGCTGCGGTCGCGGGAGCGGAACGGCCGCTTGCCCATCGCATGACAGATCGAGTTGATCGACCACGTCACGTGGTGCAGCAGCGCCACGCGCACCAGCGAGCCCCAGAAGAAGGCCGTGAACGCACCCCACCAGGACATCGTCACCAGACCGCCCACCAGCGGCGGGATCGCCAGCGACACCACCGTCCACAGCACGAAGTCACGCGAGATCCGCCGGATCGCCGGGTCCTTGATCAGGTCCGGGGCGTACTTCTGCTGGTCGGTCTGCTCCTCGTCGAAGAGCCAGCCGATGTGCGCCCACCACAGACCTTTCATCAGCGCCGGCACCGTCTCGCCGAACCGCCACGGCGAATGCGGGTCGCCCTCGTGGTCGGAGTAGCGGTGGTGCTTGCGGTGGTCCGCCACCCAGCGCACCAGCGGCCCCTCGACCGCCATCGACCCCATGACCGCCAGCGCGATCCGCAACGGCCGCTTCGCCTTGAAGGACCCGTGCGTGAAGTAACGGTGGAAGCCGATGGTGATGCCGTGGCAGGTCAGGAAGTACATGAACACCATCAGGCCGAGGTCCAGCCGGCTCACCCCCCGGCCCCAGGCCAGCGGCACCGCCGCCAGCAGGGCCAGGAAGGGCACGGTGATGAACAGCAGCAGCGCGATCTGCTCCACCGACCGCTTCTGCTCACCGCCGCGCGTCGCGGACACCGCGTCAGCTGAGTCAGTGGAGGACGCGGGCGCGTCCTCGATCAGATCGGGACCGATCGTCATGGGGGTTCCCCTGGGGGGTGAGGAGTCGGCAGGGCCGCCGGAACGGACCCTACGGACCCGTAACCTACGGCATCGTAAGTATGGCAAAGCTCCCCGGCAGGGCAAGGGAGCACACCACACCTCCCCGCCTCCCGCCCCCGCGCGCGGCGGCGCGGCGGCGGCGCGGTGGCGGCGCTGCCGGGGCACAAGTACGCGCCACCTATCCTGGTGTCGTCGGACAGCGCGGTCCGCACGGGCAGCCCGGGCTGCGCACCGGTGCATCGGTAGGCACCATCACCGCGCGCCCCCCGGGGAGCCCACAGCCCAGTAGCGCTCGAACACTGCAAGGAGCCGCACCTGTGAGCAGTGCTGACCAGGCCGCCCAGGCCCCCGCCACCCGCACCTCCGCGGAGACCGCGAACGCCGAGCTGCGCGCGGACATCCGACGCCTCGGCGACCTCCTGGGGGAGACCCTCGTACGCCAGGAGGGCCAGGACCTCCTCGACCTCGTCGAACAAGTACGCGCCCTGACGCGCACCGACGGCGAAGCCGCTGCGGAGCTGCTCGGCGAGACCGACCTGGAGACCGCCGCCAAGCTGGTGCGCGCCTTCTCCACCTACTTCCACCTCGCCAACATCACCGAGCAGGTGCACCGCGGCAAGGAACTGCGCGCCCACCGCGCGGCCGAAGGCGGCCTCCTCGCGCGCACCGCCGACATGCTCAAGGACGCCGACCCCGAGCACCTGCGCGAGACGGTCCGCAACCTCAACGTCCGGCCCGTCTTCACCGCGCACCCCACCGAGGCCGCCCGCCGCAGCGTCCTGAACAAGCTGCGCCGCATCGCCGCCCTGCTGGAGGAGCCCGTCTCCGGCGCCGGCGAGCGCCGCCGCCACGACCTGCGGCTCGCCGAGAACATCGACCTCGTGTGGCAGACCGACGAACTGCGCGTCGTGCGACCCGAGCCCGCCGACGAGGCCCGCAACGCCATCTACTACCTCGACGAGCTGCACGCCGGCGCCGTCGGCGACGTCCTGGAGGACCTCGCCGCCGAGCTCCAGCGCGTCGGCGTCGAGCTGCCCGCCGGCACCCGCCCGCTCACCTTCGGCACCTGGATCGGCGGCGACCGCGACGGCAACCCGAACGTCACCCCCGAGGTCACCCGCGACGTCCTGATCCTCCAGCACGAGCACGGCATCACCGACGCCCTCGAACTGGTCGACTTCCTGCGCGGCCTGCTCTCGAACTCCATCCGCTACACCGGCGCCACCGAGGAACTCCTGACCTCCCTGCAGGCCGACCTGGAGCGCCTCCCGGAGATCAGCCCCCGTTACAAGCGGCTGAACGCCGAGGAGCCGTACCGCCTCAAGGCCACCTGCGTGCGCCAGAAGCTCCTCAACACCCGCGAGCGCCTCGCCAAGGGCATCCCCCACGAGGAGGGCCGCGACTACCTCGGCACCGCCGAGCTGCTCACCGACCTCACCCTCATCCAGACCTCCCTGCGCGAACACCGCGGCGCGCTCTTCGCCGACGGCCGCATGGACCGCACCATCCGCACCCTGGCCGCCTTCGGCCTCCAGCTCGCCACCATGGACGTGCGCGAGCACGCGGACGCGCACCACCACGCGCTCGGCCAGCTCTTCGACCGCCTCGGCGAGGAGTCCTGGCGCTACGCCGACATGCCGCGCGACTACCGGCAGAAGCTCCTCGCCAAGGAACTGCGCTCGCGCCGCCCGCTCGCCCCCACCCCGGCCCCGCTCGACGCCGCCGGCGCCAAGACCCTCGGTGTCTTCGGCGCCATCAAGGACGCCTTCGAGAAGTTCGGCCCCGAGGTCATCGAGTCGTACATCATCTCGATGTGCCAGGGCGCCGACGACGTCTTCGCCGCCGCGGTCCTCGCCCGCGAGGCCGGGCTCATCGACCTGCACGCCGGCTGGGCCAAGATCGGCATCGTGCCGCTCCTGGAGACCACCGACGAGCTGCGCGCCGCCGACGTCATCCTCGACGAGATGCTGGCCGACCCCTCCTACCGCCGTCTCGTCTCGCTGCGCGGCGACGTCCAGGAGGTCATGCTCGGGTACTCCGACTCCTCCAAGTTCGGCGGCATCACCACCTCCCAGTGGGAGATCCACCGCGCCCAGCGCCGGCTGCGCGACGTCGCGCACCGCTACGGGGTGCGCCTGCGCCTCTTCCACGGCCGCGGCGGCACCGTCGGCCGGGGCGGCGGCCCCTCGCACGACGCGATCCTCGCCCAGCCCTGGGGCACCCTGGAGGGCGAGATCAAGGTCACCGAGCAGGGCGAGGTCATCTCCGACAAGTACCTCGTCCCCTCGCTGGCCCGCGAGAACCTGGAGCTGACCGTCGCGGCCACCCTCCAGGCCTCCGCCCTGCACACCGCGCCCCGCCAGTCCGACGACGCCCTGACCCGCTGGGACGCGGCCATGGACATCGTCTCGGACGCCGCGCACGCCGCGTACCGGGAGCTCGTCGAGGACCCGGACCTGCCCGCGTACTTCTTCGCGGCCACCCCGGTCGACCAGCTCGCCGACCTGCACCTGGGCTCCCGGCCCTCCCGCCGCCCCGACTCGGGGGCGGGCCTGGACGGACTGCGGGCCATCCCGTGGGTGTTCGGCTGGACCCAGTCCCGTCAGATCGTCCCCGGCTGGTACGGCGTCGGCTCCGGCCTGAAGGCCCTGCGCGAGTCCGGTCAGGACGCGGCCCTCACCGAGATGGGCGAGCGCTGGCACTTCTTCCGCAACTTCCTCTCCAACGTCGAGATGACGCTGGCCAAGACGGACCTGCGGATCGCCCGCCACTACGTCGACACGCTCGTCCCGGACGACCTCAAGCACGTGTTCGCCCGGATCGAGGCCGAGCACGAGCTGACCGTCCGCGAGGTCCTGCGGATCACCGGCGGGCAGAGGCTGCTGGACTCCCAGCCGGTGCTCCAGCAGACCTTCGCCGTCCGCGACGCCTACCTGGACCCGATCTCCTACCTCCAGGTGTCCCTGCTGGCCCGCCAGCGTGCCGCGGCCGCCCGTGGCGAGGCGGCGGACCCGCTGCTGGCCCGCGCCCTGCTGCTCACCGTCAACGGCGTGGCGGCCGGTCTGCGCAACACCGGCTGACCCCTGACCCGGCCCCGCCCCGCACGCACGGAAGCCCCCGCCGACGGCGGGGGCTTCCTCGTACGCGGGTCAGGAGTTGTACGTCGACTGCGCCCGCTCCAGGCCTTCCTGGATCAGGCACTCCACGGCGTCGGCGGACCGGTCCACGAACCAGTCCAGCTCCTTGCGCTCGGTCGAGGAGAAGTCCTTCAGGACGAAGTCCGCGACCTGCATGCGGCCGGGCGGGCGGCCGATGCCGCAGCGCACGCGGTGGTAGTCCGGGCCCATCGCCTTCGTCATCGACTTCAGGCCGTTGTGGCCGTTGTCCCCGCCGCCGAGCTTCAGGCGCAGCGTCGGGTAGTCGATGTCCAGTTCGTCGTGGACCGCGACGATCTTCTCCAGCGGCACCTTGTAGAAGTCGCGCAGGGCTGTGACGGGGCCGCCCGACAGGTTCATGAACGACATCGGCTTGGCGAGTACGATCCGGCGGTTGGCCGGTCCCGGCGGGCCGATGCGGCCCTCGACGACCTGGGCGCGGGCCTTGTGCGCCTTGAACCTGCCGCCGATCCGCTCGGCCAGCAGGTCGGCCACCATGAAGCCGATGTTGTGGCGGTTGCCGGCGTACTCCGGTCCGGGGTTCCCGAGACCGACGATCAGCCAGGGCGCCGCGTCGTCCGACATCAAAAGCTCCTTAAGTGCCTGGAACGAAGACGACCGCCGTCCCGCTCCAGTGGAGCCGGACGGCGGTCGGTCAGCAACTGCTGAGGGGGTGGGGCGAGGCTCAGGCCTCGGTGCCCTCGGCGGCCTCGGCGGCCGGCTCCTCGGCCTGCGGGGCGACGACCTGCAGGACGGCGATGTCGCCGTCGACGGCCAGGACGGTGCCGGCGGGCAGGACCAGGTCCTTGGCGTGGATGGTGGCGCCGGCCTCCAGGCCCGCGATCGAGACGGTGACCTCGGTCGGGATGTGGGTGGCCTCGGCCTCGACGGAGATGGTGTTCTGGAGGGTCTCCAGCATGTTGCCGCCGGCGGCCAGGTCGCCCTCGGTGACGATCGCGACGTCGACGGTGACCTTCTCGCCCTTCTTGACGATCAGGAAGTCGACGTGGGAGATGGAGCGCTTCAGCGGGTGCTTCTGCACGGCCTTCGGGATGACCAGCTCGGTGCCGTCGCCCGCGATGTCCAGGGAGAGCAGGACGTTCGGGGTGCGGAGCGCCAGCTGCAGGCCGTGGGCCTCGACGTTGACGTGCTTCGGGGTCTGGCCGTGGCCGTAGATGACACCGGGGACCATGGCGTCGCGACGGGCCTGGCGGGCGGAGCCCTTGCCGAAGGTGTCGCGGAGCTGGGCGGAAAGCTTGACCTCGGACATGCTCACTCCTCGTGGGGTGACGGAAGAACGGACTGGGTCACCCGGCCGGAACGGCCTGCTACGAAGAGCGCGTCGATAACGGAGTGTCCGCCCCGGAATACGGGAACGGCCTCCCTCGCCGAGCAACTCAAGGAGTGTACCCGGCGCGGGAGGCCGCGCCCAAAAGGATCTCTGCCCGGTGTCAGCCGGGTGTTACTGCTGCTCTTCGAAGAGGCTGGTGACCGAACCGTCCTCGAAGACCTCGCGCACCGCGCGGGCGATCATCGGGGCGATGGAGAGCACCGTGATCTTGTCGAGCTCCAGGTCCGAGGGGTCCGGGAGGGTGTTCGTGAAGACGAACTCGCTGACCTTGGAGTTCTTCAGGCGGTCGGCGGCCGGGCCCGACAGGATGCCGTGCGTGGCCGTCACGATGACGTCCTCGGCGCCGTGCGCGAAGAGCGCGTCGGCCGCGGCGCAGATGGTGCCGCCGGTGTCGATCATGTCGTCGACCAGGACGCAGACGCGGCCCTTGACCTCACCGACGACCTCGTGGACGGTCACCTGGTTGGCGACGTCCTTGTCGCGGCGCTTGTGCACGATGGCCAGCGGCGCGTCCAGGCGGTCGCACCAGCGGTCGGCCACACGCACGCGGCCGGCGTCCGGGGAGACGATCGTCAGCTTGGTGCGGTCCACCTTGGCGCCCACGTAGTCCGCGAGGACGTTGAGGGCGGACAGGTGGTCGACCGGGCCGTCGAAGAAGCCCTGGATCTGGTCGGTGTGCAGGTCGACCGTGAGGATGCGGTCGGCGCCCGCGGTCTTCAGCAGGTCCGCGACCAGGCGGGCCGAGATGGGCTCGCGGCCCTTGTGCTTCTTGTCCTGACGGGCGTAGCCGTAGGACGGGACGATCACGGTGATGGAGCGTGCCGACGCGCGCTTCAGCGCGTCGATCATGATCAGCTGCTCCATGATCCACTTGTTGATCGGAGCCGTGTGGCTCTGGATCAGGAAGCAGTCCGCGCCACGAGCCGACTCCTGGAAGCGGACGTAGATCTCACCGTTCGCGAAGTCGAAAGCCTTGGTCGGCACGAGGCCGACCCCCAGCTGGTGCGCGACCTCCTCGGCCAGCTCGGGGTGGGCGCGGCCGGAGAAGAGCATCAGCTTCTTCTCGCCGGTCGTCTTGATCCCGGTCACAGCACTGTCTCCTCAGACGTGTGGAAAGCTGCTCGCCCCCGTGTGCGTCCGTCCCGCACACGGTGAGCCAGCCGAATTGCGTGCACCTATCACGGTACGCCGTCCAGGGCGTACCCGTTTCCGGTCAGTTCACCTCACGGGCGACCGGAGTCCTGCTCGCCGGTCGACTGCGCGGCCGTCGCGGCCGCGCTGCCGGGGCGCTTGCGGGCCACCCAGCCCTCGATATTCCGCTGCTGGCCACGGGCCACGGCCAGGGCGCCGGGCGGCACGTCCTTGGTGATCACCGAGCCGGCGGCCGTGTAGGCGCCGTCCCCGATGGTGACGGGAGCCACAAACATGTTGTCGGAACCCGTCTTGCAGTGTGAGCCGACGGTGGTGTGGTGCTTGTGTTCACCGTCGTAGTTCACGAACACGCTGGCGGCGCCGATGTTCGTGTACTCGCCGATCGTCGCGTCGCCCACGTACGACAGGTGGGGCACCTTGGTGCCCTCGCCGATCGTCGCGTTCTTCATCTCGACGTACGTGCCGGCCTTGGCCTTGGGGCCGAGGTTCGTGCCGGGCCGCAGGTACGCGAAGGGGCCGACGCTCGCCTGCTCCCCGATCACGGCGCCGTCCGCCACGGTGTTGTCCACACGGGCGCCCATGCCCACGCGGGTGTCCTTGAGCCGGGTGTTCGGGCCGACCTCGGCCCCCTCGGCGATGTGCGTGACGCCCAGCAGCTGGGTGCCCGGGTGGATCAGGGCGTCCTGCCCGAAGGTCACCGTCGCGTCCACGAAGGTGCCGGCGGGGTCGACGACCGTCACGCCCGCGAGCATGGCCCGCTCCAGCAGGCGCGCGTTCAGCAGCGCGCGGGCCTCGGCCAGCTGGACCCGGTTGTTGATGCCGAGGATCTGGCGGTGGTCCGTGCCGACCGCCGCGCCGACGCGGTGGCCCGCCTCGCGCAGGATGCCGAGCACGTCGGTGAGGTACTCCTCGCCCTGGCTGTTGTCCGTGCGGACCTTGCCGAGCGCGTCCGCGAGGAGGCGCCCGTCGAAGGCGAAGACCCCGGAGTTGATCTCCCGGATCGCGCGCTGCGCGTCGGTGGCGTCCTTGTGCTCGACGATGGCGGTCACGGCGCCGGTGGCCGGGTCGCGGACGATGCGGCCGTAGCCGGTGGAGTCCGGGACCTCGGCGGTCAGCACGGTGACGGCGTTGCCGTCGGCCCCGTGGGTGGCGGCGAGCTGCGCGAGGGTCTCGCCGGTCAGCAGCGGGGTGTCGCCGCAGACCACGATCACGGTGCCGTCGACCGGTCCGCCGAGCTCTTCGAGGGCCATCCGGACGGCGTGCCCGGTGCCGTTCTGCTCGTGCTGGACCGCGGTGCGCACGTCGGCGTCGATCCCGGCGAGGTGTGCGGTGACCTGCTCGCGCGCGTGGCCGACGACGACCACGAGGTGCGCGGGGTCCAGCTCGCGGGAGGCGGCGACCACGTGACCGACGAGCGAGCGCCCGCAGATCTCGTGCAGGACCTTGGGGGTGGCCGACTTCATGCGGGTGCCTTCACCCGCTGCGAGTACGACGACGGCTGCCGGGCGGGTTGCGCTCACGGGTGTGCCCTTCGGCTTCGGGGGTGGACCCAGGAAGGATACCGGTGCCGAAGTGCCCCTGTTCTGGGGACTCCCGGGGGCGGACATGCGAAAGGGCCCCGACCGGAGGTCAGGACCCGCGTGCTGTGAGCTCCCCGTGCTGAGCTCCCCTGTCAGGACTCGAACCCGAACATAAGGCACCAAAAGCCTCAGTGCTGCCAATTACACCACAGGGGATGGAAACCCGATCGAATCGGACTTTCTGCGCTGCCGATCAAGCTGGCCGTCCCTACTATGCCGTACCACCCGCCCTCCCCGCGACGGTACTCGCGCCCGGATATGTCCGGGGTCGCCGCACGGGCCGCCCGTACGCTGGACGGCATGACCGGTACGGGGGAAGAGTGCGATGGGACGGGCCGCGACGGGCCCTGGTGGTGGGAGCGGCGGAGGTCCGCCCTCCTGGACGTGGGGCTCGCCGCGGTGTCCGCCGCCGAGTGCGGGCTGGAGGGGGTGTCCTTCGCCCGGGAGGCGGGGATCCCGGCGGCCCTGGGCGTGTCGTTCGGAGTCGTGGTGGGGGCCACGCTCCTGCTGCGGCGGCGGTGGCCGGTGGCGGTGGTGCTCGTCGGCATCGGCATCGCCCCGGCCATGATGGGCTTCGTGCTCGGGGTGGTGGGCCTCTACACCCTCGCCGCCTGCGAGGTGCCCCGCCGGGTCACGGTGACGCTGGGCTCGATGTCGCTCGCCGCGACCTTCGTGGTGACGTACCTGCGCACCCGCGGCGACGTGGAGGCCGACGGGCTGCTCGTCGTGGTGCTGTCCGCGTTCATGGCGGTGGCGCTGACCGTGCCGCCGGTGCTGCTCGGGCTGTACGTGGGGGCCCGGCGACGGCTGATGGAGAGCCTCCAGGAGCGCGCCGACTCCCTGGAACGGGAGCTGTCGCTGCTTGCCGACCGGGCCGAGGAGCGGGCCGAGTGGGCGCGTACGGAGGAGCGCACGCGGATCGCGCGCGAGATGCACGACGTCGTCGCGCACCGGGTGTCGCTGATGGTGGTCCACGCGGCGGCGCTCCAGGCGGTGGCCGAGAAGGACCCCGGCAAGGCCGTGCGGAACGCCGCGCTGGTCGGCGACATGGGCCGGCAGGCCCTCACCGAGCTGCGCGAGATGCTCGGCGTGCTGCGGGCCGGGTCACCGGGGCCCGAGCCCCGGCCGGCGGTCCGCGGGCAGGCCCCGCAGGCGGCGCCGGCGCTCGCGGGGGGTTTCGAGGACGGGCCCCGCCTCGCCGAGCTGGAGGCGCTGGTCGGACAGTCCCGAGCGGCCGGGATGAACGTCGAGATGGTCGTGCACGGCGAGGGGGAGCGGTACCCGGCGGAGGTGGAGCAGACCGCCTACCGGGTGGTGCAGGAGGCGCTGACCAACTGCCACAAGCACGCTCCGGGTGCGCGGGTCGTCGTACGGCTCGCGCACCGGGAGGGCGAGGTCGCCATGCAGGTCCAGAACGGGCCCTGCGGGGCGGACGGGGTCGAGCCCGGTCTGCCCAGCGGGGGCAACGGCCTGGTCGGGATGCGGGAGCGGGTGCTCGGGCTCGGCGGGGTGTTCGTGTCCGGGCCGACGGACGAGGGCGGCTTCAAGGTCTCCGCAGTCCTGCCGGCCTCCCGCTAGTGCCGGGCCCGGGCCGTCCGGGTTCCGCCGCCGCGGGCTGCCGCCGGGCCCGTCCGGGTGTCGCCGCCGCGGCCCCGGGATCCACGGGTGCGCGGCGGCCGGGGCGGTTCCCGGTGTCAGGGGCCCGTGGTCAGGCGGGCCGGCTGGAGGCCGGTCAGCAGGAGGGTGAGGGCCTCGTCGAGGCCGGAGCCCAGGTACCAGTCGCCGGTGTGGTCGATCCCGTAGACCCGGCCCTCGCGGTCGATGGCCAGGTGGGAGCCGCCGTCGGCGTCGGTGCCCAGCGGGCAGAGCTGGGTGGACAGGGCCCGTCCCAGGTCGGCGAAGGTACGGGCCAGGTGCAGGCCGGACAGCGGGTCGATGCGGAGCGTGGCGGGCGCTATCTGCCGGCCCGGCCCCGGGGCGGTCACCCGCAGTCCGCCGAACTCGGCCCAGGCCTCCACGGCCGCCGGGAAGACGTTGTGCCGGTGCCCGGCGGGCGTGGTGTGGTCGCGCAGCGCGTCGGCCCAGTACTCGGCCTGCTTGATGTCCCAGCGGCCCGGTTCCCATCCGGCGGTGCGCAGCGCTGAGTCCACGGGGCCCGGGAACCGGGTCGCCGAGGAGCGGTCGTAGGAGGCGGAGGAGGCGGTCATGGCGGCTACTCGGGGTGGGTGAGGTCGACGGGGCGTACGCCGAAGTGGGTGAGGAGCGCGTCGCAGGAGCGGCAGGGCGGAGCGTAGCTGCCGTGCAGCGGGTCGCCGTCCTCCCGGATGCGGCGGGCGGTGATCCGGGACTGCTTCAGGGAGCGCCGGGCCTCGCTCGCCGTGAGCGGCTTGCGGGAGGCGCGTCTGCTGCGGGCGCCCTCGACGGCCGTGAGGTGGCGGGAGAGCAGGATCGCCTCCGGACATCGGCCGGTGAAGCGCTCCCGCTGGCCGCTGGTGAGGGTGTCGAGGAAGTCCTGGACGAGCGGGTGCAGCACCGGAGGCCGGTCGCCCTTGCCCGCGGTCCCGGTCAGGGTCTCCCCGCGGACCGAGAGCGCGGCGGCGACGGTGGGCAGGATGCCGTCGCGGCGGAAGCGCAGCACGGGCGGCGGGGTGGGGCCGTCGGTGCTGCTCCAGCGCAGGCGGGGGTCGCCGGCGGAGCCGGCCTCCGCCGCTTCCGTGCGGTCCGTGCGGCTCGCCAGGTTTTGCGTCGTCGCCGTCTGCATGGTCGCTTCTTCCCTCCCGTGACCGCGGTGGTGGCCGCCGTTGAGCACGCCCCCGTGCTGCGGGGACAGCCTGTCAAATGTCCCCAGTGGTGTGGAAGCGGGGTCGAATATTCGTATCAATTCGGATGTTCCCGCCCCACGCGCGCACGTGGGATGCATGGGCGGGTGACGCTCTTGCCCGAGCACATAGGCTGTGGTGAACCAGCCAGATCCAGCAGGGGGCTACCGCCATGACGACAGGTCGGCTCGGGCAGCAGGCCGTGCCACCCAACGCCGCTTACTCGGGGCAGGTCGTGCACTTCCCGGACCCGGTCCGGGCCGCCCGCCATCCCCACGGAGTGCGGATGAGCGGGGACGGTCATCCCGACTTCTCGGCGTACGCGCGCGCGGCCGTGGAGATCGCCGAACCCCCGGAGGGCTTCGGCGTGGACGAGCTGCGGCTGACGGACTTCGTGTCCGCCAACGCCGCCATGCGGGCGGCGGGCCACGCGCTGTGGGACACCGTCGGACCGGTGGCCACGCCGCACGGCTGGACCTGGCACCACGTGGCGGGCTCGCGGCGGATGGAACTGGTTCCCGTCGAGGTCAAGGCGCTGCTGCGGCACCACGCGGGCCTGGCGACGGCGCCCGTGGACCACGACAAGCGCGGCACCCGGCCTCTCCAGGAGGTGCGCCCCGCGCACCTCGGGCTGCCCAAGAACCTGGTGTCCGTCGCCGAACAGCAGGTGCAGGGCGTCGAGGAGGACCTCGGGTACCGGCTGCCCGAGGCCTACCGCTGCTTCCTGAAGGCGGCGGGCGGTTGCGCGCCGGTGGGCGCGGGGCTCCTCGTGGAGCTCGGGCTGCTGGTCGACCAGCCGTTCTTCACGGTGCGCGAGGAGGCGGCGGTCAACGACCTCGTCTACGTCAACAAGTGCCTGCGGGACCACCTGACCAAGGACTACCTGTGCGTGGCCTTCGTCCAGGGCGGGCTGCTCGCGGTGAAGGTGAAGGGCGAGGGCGTCGGCTCCGTCTGGTTCTCCCCGTACGACGACGCGCGCGACCGCGACGGCTGGTCCGTGCAGGAGCGGGTGGAGCGGTTGCTGCTTCCGTGCGGTGCCGATTTCGATGCCTTCCTCGAACGCCTGGCGGGGAACCCGCCGGAGCTGGAGACGGTGGCCGGTCTGATGGTGGACGGCGGATTCGCACGTTCGGTTCCGGTGGCGGGTACCGCCCCGGGTGAGGGGTGATCACGCCGTGGTGACGTTTGCACAGGCGCAGGAGCGCGCCGAGGAATGGATCAACGGGGACGTCCCCGCGTACCAGCACCGGGAGGTGCGCGTACGGGAGTTCGGGCTGGGCTTCGTGGTGTGGGCCGAGGACCGGGCGGCCGGTCCGGTGTCCGGCGGGGGCCGGCAGCGGCTGGTCATCGCGCGGGACAGCGGTGAGGTGACCCTGTGGCCGGGGCTGCCGGTCGGCGAGGTCATCCGGCGCTACGAGGAGGAGTACGGGGCCGCTGCCGTGGCGGCCGCCGCGGAGGCCTCGGTGCCGCCGCCGCGGATCGACTCGGAGCAGACCTCCTTCATGCTGAGCCCGCCGGAGTGGCTGCAGGAGGCGGCGGACCGGGCGGGGATCCCGCGGGCGGCCCCGGCGGCCCCGGCGGCTCCGGCGGCTGCTTCCGGTGGTGGGGCCGAGCCGGTGCCGTTGCGGCGCGGGGGCGAGGCCCCCCACGAGCCGGCCGCGGGCGGCGGGGTGCCGTCGGGGTCCACGCCGTGGGCGGGTACCGATGTGAACTCCGGTGCGGACGGGGCCTCCGTGCCGCTGCCCGCCACGGTGTTCGCGCCGCCGCTGTCCGGCACCGATCTGGAGGACGGCCCGTCGGCCCCCTCCGGGGTGGCTCCGGAGGCCAGGACAACGCTGATGGCGGGGGGCAGCCAGCTGCCGAAGACCACGGTCGTCCCGGTGCCGGGGATCCCGGACGGGGCCGGCGGGATCGCCGACGCGCCGACGAGCCGGGCCCAGGCGCCGCGACCGGGCGGGGGCCAGCCGCAGCCGCCGTACCAGCCTCAGCCGCCTCAGCCGCCGCACCAGCCTCAGCCGCTTCAGCAGCAGCCGCCGCAGCCGCCGGGTCAGCCGGGTTCGGCGGTGCCGCCGGTTCCGGCTCCAGGGGTTCCCGGTGCTCCCGGTGCGCCTGGTGCCCCCGGCGCTCCCGGGGGTGGGGCGCAGTACGCCGCGACCATGCTCGCCGGGCCCGCCGTGGTGCAGCCTCCCGGTCCCCCGGCACCTCCTGCCGCGCCGCCGGCCGCGCCCGGTGCCCCGAGTGCCCCTGGTGTGCCTGGTGCGCCTGGTGCGCCCGGTGGGGGGCTCGACCATGCGGCGACGATGCTGGCCGGGCCCGCCGTCGTGCAGCCGCCCCGGCCGCCGGGTCCGCCCGGTCCGCCGACGCCGCCGCCCGGTGTGCCCGGTGCTCCTGGTGCGCCCGGCGCGCCCGGGGGCGGGGCGCATCATGCCGCGACGATGCTGGCGGGGCCCGGCATGGTGCCGCCGCCGGCGGCTCCCGGTGCGCCGGGTGCGCCCGGTGCGCCCGGTGGGGGGCTCGACCATGCGGCGACGATGCTGGCCGGGCCCGCCGTCGTGCAGCCGCCCGGTCCGCCGCGCGGTCCGGCTCCGCAGCAGCCCCCGGCCCCGTCCGGCGCGCCCACCGTCGGCCCCGGCTACCAGGCCGTGCTGCGCTACCGTGCGCCCGACGGCTCCGAGCAGCAGATCATCCGCCGCTCGGCGCCCGGCACCCCGCACCCCGAGTGGCAGATCCTCTACGAGCTCCGCGCGCTGAACGTGCCGCCCCAGCAGGTGCTGGAGCTGCACACCGAGCTGGCCTCCTGTGAGCTGCCCGGCGGCTACTGCGCCCGGATGATCCGGGAGACCTGGCCGCAGGTGCGGATCACCAGCGTGGCCCCGTACGGGACCGACCACGCGGGACGTCAGCAGGGCATGCGGCACCTGCTCACCCATCAGGGTGAGCTGCACCAGGTGGCCGACGGGCCGGCGCGTCCCGCTCCGGTGCGGGCGCCGCTGCCGCAGGTCCCGCTGCAGCCGGCCATCCCGATGGACGCCATCGCGCAGGAACTGGTCGGCGCCTTCGGGCCGCAGGGCGTGTTCCGTTTCGACCAGCGGGCGGTGTCCCGTCAAGGCGTGCCGGAGATCGTGGCGCAGACCCTGATGTGGGCCGGTCTGCCCGTCGACTTCGGGCCGTTCTTCTGGGCGCAGGCCGTGCCGAACCAGCCGGTGCCGACGCTGGCCGAGCTGGCGGCGCAGAGGCAGGTCCAGCCGGCGTCCGACGCGGGTTCGTACCTGGTGGTCGGCAGCGACTTCGGCAAGGCGCTCTGCGTGCAGTACGGGACCGCGCACATAGTGGCGGTCCCGGTGGAGGCCGGACCCGGAGGGGCGCCCGTACCGCCGCAGTTCGTGAATTCGAGCCTGCCGCAGTTCGCGCGTTCGCTGGCGATGCTGGGGCAGATGTGGCGCCTGAGGCAGCACCTGACGCCGGAACAGGCGGGCCGCTGGACCGTCGATTTCCAGGCGAATCTGGCGGGTCTCGACAGTGCGGCGCTGGCCTCTCCGGAGAGCTGGTGGTCGGTGCTGCTGGAGCAGATGTGGGACGGGCTCCTCTGATCGGATGATCGGATGTACGGCCAGGTCGGGACCTTCGAACGGGGGCCCGGCCCGGCCATTCCGGCTTCCGGCACCAAATGACGCATCCTTGTCAGCAATCCCCGCGAGAGAGGCGCTTCCAGGATGAGTGCACCCATGTCACCTCAGGGACCCCAGGGTTTCTCGACCGTGCGAGGCCGCGGCTACCGGACCGAAGAGGTCGACCGGTACCTGGCCCGGCTGTCCGGGAGCCGGGACGAGGCGTGGGAACGGGTGGCGCGGCTGACCGTCCTGGCCAAGCGGATGGAGGCGGAGGCGGAGCGGCTGGGCGTCGCCGTCGCCTCGCTGGCCCCGCAGACGTACGACGAGCTGAGCGAGCGCGCCCGGCGGATCCTGTCGCTCGCCCAGGAGGAGGCGGAGGTCCTGCGGAGCGACGCGCGGGCCGACGCGGTGGAGGCGAAGGGCGCGGCCGAGGCGCACGCCGACCGGGTGGCGGAACTGGCGCGGCACGACGCGGAGGCCGTGCGGGAGCAGACCGAGGTCCGGGCGCGGCAGGGGCTGTCGAGGGCCCAGCGGGAGGCCGACGCGACGCGGGCGGAGGCGCGGGAGGACGCGGCCGGCTGGCGGGCGGAGGCGGTGGCCGCGCTCGGGGAGATGCGGCGGCGTACGGAGGCGCTGCTCGCGGAGCGGGAGCAGGAGCACGCGGAGCGGTGGGACGCGGCCGGGCGGGAGCTGGCCGCGCGCCAGGCGGAGCTGGAGGCGCGGAACGCGGAGCAGGAGCGTCAGGCGGAGGCGCGGCTGGCGGATGCGCGGCGGGGGTTCGCGGAGGCGGAGGAGACGGCCCGGCACGGGCAGGAGGACGCGGAGGCGCGGGCCGCGGAGCTGATCGCCGAGGCGCGGGTGCGGGAGGAGCGGGTGGGGCGGGAGACGGAGCGGGTCCTGCGGGAGCACGCGGAGGCGCAGGAGGAGATGCGGGCGCACATGAACCACGTGCGGTCCAGCCTGGCGGCGCTTACGGGGCGGGCGCCGGCGGAGGGGTAGTGCCGGTGCCCTGCCCTGGCCGGGCCGGGCCGGGCCGGTGCCGGTGCCGGTGCCGTTGCCTTGGCCGGGCGGGGTGTCGTCCGGGACTGCATGATTTATGGCGCCCTGTCCGGGGCTGCGTTGGTCCTGGGTACCTCGCGCCGACAAATCACGTTTTACGTCCCGGCCAACACCCCGCCCCGTCCCCGCCCCCGGCCCGGTGGAGGCCTGCCTCAGAGGTGCTTCGTCAGGAAGGTGGCGATCAAGGGGGCGATGGCCGGGAGGTGGGTTTCCAGGGCGAAGTGGCCCGCGCCTTCGAAGACGTGGATCTCGGCGTCCGGTACGTCGCGCCGGTACGCCTGCGCTCCGGCCGGGGTGAAGAAGGGGTCGCCCGCGCCCCAGACGACCAGCAGCGGCGGGCGGGTCGTGCGCAGCCAGGTCTGCCAGTCGGGGTAGAGGGCGAAGTTGCCGGAGTAGTCGAAGGCCAGGTCGGCCTGGGCGTCGGCGCGGCCCGGCAGGCCGAGGTAGTGGAGGTCCAGGGTCCAGTTGTCCGGGGAGACGAGGGAGGGGTCCGCGACCCCGGTCTCGTACTGGAAGCGGGTGCCCTCCTCGGTGAAGAGGCGGCGGACGCGGTCCTCGTTGCCGGGGACGGCGCGGCTGAGCCCGGCGAATGCGCGGGCCGCGTCCGAGAGCCCCTCGTCGTACGCGTTGCCGTTCTGGACGATCAGGCCCGTGACCCGTTCCGGCCGGCGGGCGGCCAGGCGCAGGCCCACGGGGGCGCCGAAGTCGAAGACGTAGAGCGCGTAGCGGTCCAGGCCGAGGGCGTCGGTGAAGCCCTCCACGACGTCCGCGAGCCGGTCGAAGGTGTACGTGAACCCGTCCGGGGCCTCGGTCCGGCCGAAGCCCGGGTAGTCGGGGGCGATCAGCCGGTACGGGGTGTCGCCGAGCGCGTCCATCAGGCGGGCGAACTGGTGGGAGGCGGTGGGGAAGCCGTGCAGGAGCAGCAGGACGGGGGCGTCCGCGGGGCCGCTCTCGCGGTAGGCGACGGACACGCCGTCGACGTCGACGGTGCGGTGGATCGGCATCACATGCCTCCTTGTGGCTTGGTGGCATTAGTCTTGCGGAGGTGCGGCTAATGGGTCAAGGGTGGTTGTTAGGGTTAGTTTTATGGTTTTGTTTCCGCTTGTGGGTGAGCCGCTCGCCCTGGACCTGCTGAACGCGGGGGAACTGCTCGACGCCCCCCCGGGCCTCGCGGCCTGGATCGGGGAGCAGGCCGGGCGGCTGGAGCCGGTCGACGGGGTGGGGGAGGCCGAGGTGTCCGCCGTGCGGGCCGTCCGGGAGGCGGCCGGGCCGGTGCTGGACGCCGTCCGGCGGGGCGGGCCGCCGCCGGCCGGGGCGCTGCGCGCGCTGAACGGTTTCCTGGCCGCGGCCCCCTCGCACACCGAGCTGGCCTGGACCGACGGGGCCGGGCTGACGGCCGCCCCGCGCCGGACGGCCGACCCGGCGCGGCGGCTTGCCGCGGAGCTGGCGCAGGCGGTGGCGGAGCTGGCGACCGACCCCCGGGTGACGTCGGTCCGCCGGTGCGAGGCGGAGGGTTGCGTGCTGCTGTTCCTCCCCGCTCACCCGCGGCGCCGCTGGTGCGTGGCGTCGGTCTGCGGCAATCGGGCCCGGGTGGCCCGCTACTACGCCCGTCACAAGGAGTCCGGCGCGTGAGCGACGAGTGGGATTCGCTGGACGAGAGCCGGCGGGCGTTCATGATCAACGCGTTCGAGATCGACATCCTGCCCGGGGTCTGGGGCGACCTGGCGGAGGAGGACAAGGAACTGCCGGTCTCCGCGCTGGCCGTGATGCTGCTCGATCTCGTCGACCGGGGCTGGGTGGAGGTGCGCCGGGTCGCGCCGTGGACCGCGCCCGACGGCTCGCCCGGTCATCAGCCGGGCGAGCCGGTCCCGCGTGCGGAGCTGCCCGCGGTGCTGGCGGACCCCGACGCGTGGGAGTACCCGGCGGACGGAGGGGAGTGGATCGGCGCGCTGACCCTGACGGAGACCCCCGAGGGGTGGCGCGTCAACCGCGTCGCCCCGCAGGAGGCGGACTATCCGGCCGGCTCATAGCGGTACGGGTCGCTGCGCAGTCCGCGGGAGGTGACCACCACCGTGAACGGAGGCTTCACCGTGGCCGGGAGCGGGGCCGTCAGGGCGCCCGTCGCCGGGTCCGGGGTGGCCGTCAGGGCGGTGTCGTCGACCGTGAGGCGAGGTTCGGTGAAGCCGCCGCCCTCCACCGTGAGCAGGCCGTCGGCGGCTTCGACGTGGGTGATGACCGGGTTGGCGCGGGTGGCCATCTTGTTCACCAGGTAGGCCCCCGCCGGGGCGCCGGTCAGGGCCCAGATCTCGGACGGCAGCCGCGGGAGTCCCGCGCGCACGTCGGAGAGGAAGAACAGGACGACGTAGAGCATCGTGACGGCGCTCAGGGCCACGTACTGGAGGTCCACGAGATCGGTGCGGCCGCTGTCGTTCGCGATCAGTTCGCGCAGCGGGCGCCGGCCGGTGGCGGTGGGCCTGGGGGCGGGCTTGGCCAGGGTGCCGCTCTCCACCCGCATCCCGACGACCGTCTTCGCCGCGATCAGGGCCACGTAGGGGCCTCCGAGCAGCGGCAGGTAGACGGAGGCCAGGGAGGACAGGGGGCCGTCCGGGCCGTGGAAGTACCGGACCCCGCCGCCCGCCGTCAGTCCGTACCCGAGGATCGCGAGCAGCAGCCAGACCAGGATCACGGTCCAGGCCAGCGCGAGGGTGGTGGAGGTGGAGAGCCGGCCGTCGCGGCCGGTCACCGTGCCGGGCCGGCGGTACAGGCGCAGGCCGACGGGGCCGGCCAGCGCGGCCAGTAACACCAGTGCGCAGAGTGCGGATGCCATGTCGTCCCCCCGGGTGCGGTCCTGGGGAAGAGGGTCACCTACTGGGTCCGGGCATGACAAGTCCGGCGGGTGGCGGCTACTCCTGTTCCGGCAGCACCGGGAACCGTCGCGGCGCCACCAGCAGCAGCACCAGCAGGGCGGCCACGGCCGCGGCCCCCGCGCCCAGGAAGATGTGGTCCACGGCCGCCGCCACCGCCGAGCGCAGGTGGTCCGAGGCGGCCGGGGTCAGGGAGCCCGGCTCGGCCAGGGCCCGCGACACGTCGTCGAGCCGCTCCGGGGACCCCGCGGCCGGGGAGTCCGCCAGCCGGGCGGCGACGGTCGCGTTGGCCACCGCCCCCAGCAGCGCGGCCCCCACGCTCTGCCCGACGGTGCGGCAGAAGAGCACGGAGGCCGTCGTGGTGCCCCGCTCGGCCCAGCCCACCGTGGACTGCACGCCGACGATCAGCGGCAGCTGGAACAGCCCGAGGGCGGCGCCCAGCAGCAGCATGACGAGCGCGGGCTGCCACGGCCGGGCGGGATACGGGAGCAGGGTGAAGGCGAACAGGACGACCGCGGCGAGGGACATGCCGAGGACGGCGGTGTCGCGGAAGCCGATGCGCCGGTACACGTGCTGGCACAGGGCGGCCGACAGGGGCCAGCTCAGGGTCATCAGGGCCGTCACGAAGCCGGCCCCCACCGGCCCGAGGCCGAGCACGGACTGCGCGTAGGTCGGCATGAACACCATCGGGGCGACCATCAGCAGCCCCAGGGCGCCGAGCGCCAGGTTGACGGCTGCGATGGTGCGCCGGCGCCACACCCAGCCCGGCAGGATCGGCCGGGCCGCCCGCCGCTCGATCCGGACCACCACGGCGGCCAAGGCCGCGCTCGCGCCGAGCAGCCCCAGCGAGGGCGCCGACAGCCAGGGCCAGGCGACCCCGCCCTGCACCAGCGCGAAGAGCAGCAGCCCGCCGCAGGCGAACACGCCGAGGGCCCCGGCCCAGTCGACCGGGCCCCGGCGGCCGGGGGAGCGTACGGGCTCCACGAGGTGGCGGGCGGTCAGCCACAGGGCGAGCCCGGCGAGCGGCACGTTGATGAGGAAGGTCCAGCGCCAGCCCGCGCAGGCGGCGAGCAGGCCGCCGAGGGCCGGGCCGATCAGGGAGGAACTCGCCCACACGGTGGTCATCCGGGCCTGTATGCGCGGGCGGTCCCGGAGCGGGTAGAGGTCGGCGGCCAGGGTCTGCACGGTGCTCTGCAGGGCGCCGCCGCCCAGCCCCTGGACGATCCGGAAGGCGATCAGCGCGGCCATGTTCCAGGCGGACGCGCACAGGACGGAGCCGAGGAGGAAGAGGGCCGTGCCGAAGAGGAGGACGGGCTTGCGGCCGAGGGTGTCGCTCAGGCTGCCGTAGACGGGGAGGGTGACGGTGACCGCGAGGAGGTAGCCGGAGAAGAGCCAGGTGAAGACCGAGAACCCGCCGAGGTCCCCGACGATCTGGGGGACGGCGGTGGAGACGATCGTGCTGTCGAGGGCGACCAGGGCCATGTTCAGCATCAGCGCGACCACGACGGCGGTCGGCGGGCGCTTGCGCGCACCGGCCGCGGCCCCGGCGGCGGGAACCTCGCCCGCGGACGGCTCCGCGGCCTCCGCCGGCGTCCCCCGCCCCCGGGCGTCCGCCCCGCTCTTCCCTGACCCCACCCTGTCCCCCTCGCCGGCGGACAACACCATCTCACCGGGGGTGCGGCCGGCGGTATCCCCTACACCGGATCGCCCGAAGGGTGGACATCCCCTAGGGGTGTCTCCCCACAAGGGGGCAGGGGACTTTCGTCCCGGCGGATGAGGCCGAAGGTCCCCCGGCGTCCTTAACTGGTTCCTACGGACGGGGACGTGGGGGTGGGGTTAACCCCCCGGTGGATACGGCGAAGGGCACCAGGGCGCCGGACACCCCCCGCACCGCAGACTTCACGACGGCGACGCATTCACGCACGCAGACGAACCACAACGGGGGAGAACACCGTGACAACGGCGATGACCGAAACCAGGCACGGAGGGACCGGCGGCCAGAGCCCCGTCGCGGCCCGGGCGCGCGAGGTCGTCAAGGCCTACGGCTCCGGCGAGACCCGCGTGGTCGCCCTGAACGCCGTCGACGTGGACATCCACGGCGGTCAGTTCACCGCGATCATGGGCCCCTCGGGCTCGGGCAAGTCCACGCTGATGCACTGCCTGGCCGGGCTGGACACGGTCACGAGCGGACGGATCGAGCTCGACGGCACCGAGATCACCGGCCTGAAGGACAAGAAGCTCACCCAGCTCCGCCGCGACAAGATCGGGTTCATCTTCCAGGCCTTCAACCTGCTCCCGACCCTGAACGCCCTGGAGAACATCACCCTCCCCATGGACATCGCGGGCCGCAAGCCCGAGCCGCAGTGGCTGGAGCGGGTCGTCGAGACCGTCGGACTCGCCGGCCGCCTCAAGCACCGCCCGACCGAGCTCTCCGGCGGCCAGCAGCAGCGCGTGGCGGTCGCCCGCGCCCTGGCCGCCCGTCCCGCGATCATCTTCGGCGACGAGCCGACCGGAAACCTCGACTCCAGGGCCGGCGCCGAGGTCCTCGGCTTCCTGCGCCGGTCGGTGGACGAGCTGGGCCAGACCATCGTGATGGTCACCCACGACCCGGTCGCCGCCTCCTACGCGGACCGCGTCATCTTCCTGGCGGACGGCAGCATCGTCGACGAGATGTACGCCCCCACCGCCGAGCAGGTCCTCGACCGCATGAAGGACTTCGACGCGCGCGGGCGGACCTCGTGACCGTCATGAAGACCGCGCGTCGCAACTTCTTCGCGCACAAGGGGCGTATGGCGCTCTCCGCCATCGCCGTACTGCTCTCCGTCGCCTTCGTCTGCGGCACGCTGGTGTTCACGGACACCATGAACACCACCTTCGACAAGCTGTTCGCGGTCACCAGCTCCAACGTCACCGTCAGCCCCAAGCCGCCGGCCGAGGGCGAGGAGAACCAGAACCGCGGCAAGCCGCGCGTGCTGCCCGCCTCGGCCGTGGAGCGCGTCCGCACGGCCGCGGGCGTCAAGTCCGCGGAGGGCGGCGTCTTCTCGACCGCCGTCACGGTCGTCGACTCCAAGAACGAGAACATGGGGTCGAGCACCGGCGCCCCGACCATCGCGGGCAACTGGACCGACAACGAACTCAAGTCCATGAAGATCACCTCCGGCCGGGCCCCGCGCGGCCCCACCGAGGTGATGGTCGACGCCGACACCGCCGAGAAGCACCACCTGGCACTCGGGGACGAGCTGCGCACCATCGCCGTCACCGGTGACATCCGTACGAAGATCAGCGGCATCGCCTCCTTCACCGTCACCAACCCGGGCGCGGCCATCGTCTACTTCGACACCGCCACCGCGCAGGACAAGCTCCTCGGAGCGAGCGGCGTGTTCACCCACGTCAACGTCACCGCCAAGGACGGAGTCAGTGACGAGCAGCTCAAGAAGGACGTGGCGGCCGCGGTCGGCGCGGACACGTACAAGCTGCAGACCGCCAAGGAGGCCGCGGCCGACAACAAGAAGGACATGGGCTTCCTCGACGTCATGAAGTACGTGATGCTCGGCTTCGCCGGCATCGCCTTCCTCGTCGGCATCTTCCTGATCTTCAACACCTTCTCGATGCTGGTCGCCCAGCGGACCCGCGAGATCGGCCTGATGCGCGCCATCGGCTCCGACCGCGGCCAGATCAACCGGTCCGTCCTCGTCGAGGCCTTCCTGCTCGGAGTGGTCGGCTCCCTCGCCGGAGTCGCGGCGGGCGTGGGCCTGGCCGTCGGCCTGATGAAGCTCATGGGCCAGATGGGCATGCACCTGTCCACCGACGACCTGACCGTCAAGTGGACGACCCCGGTCGTCGGCCTGCTCCTCGGCATCATCGTCACCGTGGTCGCCGCCTACATCCCGGCCCGCCGGGCCGGCAAGGTCTCCCCGATGGCCGCCCTGCGTGACGCCGGCACCCCCGGCGACCGCAAGGCCGGTACCGTCCGCGCCGTCCTCGGACTGGTCCTCACCGGGATCGGCGGCGCGGCCCTGTTCCTCGCCGGCGCCGCCGAAAAGGCCTCGGCCGGATCGCTGTGGCTGGCCCTGGGCGTGTTCTTCACCCTCATCGGCTTCATCGTGATCGGCCCGCTGCTGGCCGGCGTGGTGGTCCGGGTGCTCGCCGCCCCCGTGCTGCGGCCCTTCGGGTCCGTCGGCCGGCTCGCCGAACGCAACGCGCTGCGCAACCCGCGCCGTACGGGCGCCACGGCCGCCGCGCTGATGATCGGACTGGCGCTGGTCGCCTGCCTGTCGGTGGTCGGCTCCTCCATGGTGGCCTCGGCCACCGACGAGCTCGACCGGACGGTGGGCGCGGACTACATCGTCAGCTCCCAGACCGGACAGCCGGTCATGCCGCAGGCCGAGGAGGCCATGCGCGCCACCAAGGGCCTGGACCACGTCACCGCCTACCGCGAGGTGGACGCCAAGGTCACCGCGCCCGACGGCAGCAGCCTGCAGACCGGCCTGAGCGTCACCGACCCGACGTACGCCCAGGACGTGCGCCGCAAGATGACCGCCGGAGCGCACAAGGACGCGTACGCGCCCGGATCCATGTCGGTCGGTTCGCTCTACGCCGACCAGCACCACGTCAAGGTCGGCGACGAGATGACGGTCGCCTTCACCGGGGGCAAGACGGTCAGGCTCAAGGTCGCCGCGATCACCTCGGACGAGGGCAACCTCGACAAGGGCGTGAAGTACATCAGCACCGCGACCGCCGAGGCCAACCTCCCGGCCGACCAGCTGGCCCGCCCCTTCATGCTGCTGGCCAAGGCCAAGCCGGGGCAGGCCGACGACGCCTACCCGGCCCTCAAGGCGGCCATGGCCGGGTACCCGCAGTACAAGGTGCTCAACCAGACCGACTACAAGCAGAACCTCAAGGACCAGGTCGGGCAGCTGCTCAACATGGTCTACGGCCTCCTCGCGCTCGCGATCATCGTCGCGGTGCTGGGCGTCGTGAACACCCTGGCCCTCTCGGTGGTGGAGCGGACCCGCGAGATCGGCCTGATGCGCGCCATCGGCCTCTCCCGCCGCCAGCTGCGCCGGATGATCCGTCTGGAGTCGGTGGTCATCGCCCTCTTCGGCGCCCTGCTCGGCCTCGGCCTCGGCATGGGCTGGGGTGCCACCGCACAGCAGCTCCTCGCCCTCCAGGGCCTGAAGGTGCTGGAGATCCCGTGGCCGACGATCATCGGGGTCTTCGCCGGCTCGGCCCTGGTGGGCCTGTTCGCCGCACTGGTCCCGGCCTTCCGGGCGGGGCGGATGAACGTACTGAACGCGATCGCGAGCGAGTAGTCGGCGCGGACCGGTCGTACGGGGGAAACAACGGGGGAAACACGGGGGAGCGTCGGGGGGGGGGGGGGGGGGGGGGGGGGGGGGGGGGGGGGGGGGGGGGGGGGGGGGGGGGGGGGGGGGGGGGGGGGGGGGGGGGGGGGGGGCCCCGCGGGCCGCCCCGGCCCGCGGTGGCTTGCGCG
>NZ_JBGWAB010000069.1:0-40893 GCF_041862025.1 Streptomyces sp. AB3(2024) | reverse complement strand
CCCCCCCCCCCCCCCCCCCCCCCCCCCCCCCCCCCCCCCCCCCCCCCCCCCCCCCCCCCCCCCCCCCCCCCCCCCCCCCCCCCCCCCCCCCCCCCCCCCCCCCCCCGGGGAGGGAGGCCGGCGGCTCAGCACCCCCGCGGGGGTGGCCGCCGGTCCGGGTCAGCCGTGGTGGTGGTGGCCGCCGCGCCCCCACGACTGGGTGTCCAGCACGTTCCCGCGGTTGTCGCGCAGGGTGGCGGTGTCGCGCTTGTCCCAGATCTGCTGGCGGCGGCCCTGGTAGAGGTCGCGCTGGGTGTTGCGGCCCTGGCCGGTGTGGACCTTGACGCTGGAGCGGCCGTCCAGGCGGAAGTCGCTGAAGCGGTAGCGGTTGCCCTCACGGTCGGTCAGCGTGAAGCCGCGCAGGTTGACGCTGTGGCGGCCGGTGTTCTTGACCTCGACCCACTCCCCGTTCAGGGCGCGGTTGGAGCGGTCGTCGCGGTTGGGGCTGTCGTACTGGACGCCGCCGATGACGACCGCGGAGCGCTGGCCCTTGTGGTCGCGTCCGTGGTCGGCGGCGACGGCCGGCAGGGCCGCCGCGCCGATGAGGGCGCCCGCGGCCACGAGGGAGGCGACCACGCGGCGGGTGGCGAGAGAAGCAGACATGGAGATGACCCCTTCAACAGACAGCCCGGTCCGGTCTCCTGAAAAGCCGGACGGGCTCCGAACGGTTCCCGGCGTCCTGCCGAGGAGCCACACTCTTTCGCCCCCGGCGCGCCAAAAGGTGGACCATTCGGCGCGTGTTGCCAAATGCGGATATATCCATGACTATCCCTTGAAGTCAATAAACATCTAAGCTGCGTTGGCGTACGCTCTTGCCCGTGCCACGTTCCCGCCTGCACCATGTCGCCGTCCTCGTCCTCGAAGGGGCCAAGCCGCTCGACGTCGGCATTCCCGCGCAGGTGTTCTCGACCCGCGCGAGCATGCCGTACGAGGTGAGGGTGTGCGGTGCGGCGCCCGGCCTGGTGACCGGCGGCGACGGACTCTCGTACTACGTCGCGCACGGCCTCGAAGCACTGGCCTGGGCCGACATCGTCTTCGTCCCCGGCTACCGCTTCCCCGACCGCGACGACCCGCCGCGGGCCGTCGTCGACGCGCTGATCGCGGCCCACGCCCGCGGCGCGCGACTCGCCGCCATCTCCACCGGTGCCTTCGCGCTCGCCGCCACCGGACTCCTCGACGGCAAACGCGCCACGACGCACTGGCACTACGCACGGGCCCTGGCGGCGAAACGCCCGCTGGTACGGGTCGACGAGAACGTCCTGTTCGTGGACGAGGGCAGCGTGCTGACCTCGGCCGGCGCCGCCTCGGGCATCGACCTGTGCCTGCACGTCCTGCGGGGCGACCTCGGGGTGGCCGCGTCGAACCACGCCGCCCGGCGCCTGGTAGCGGCGCCCTACCGCAGTGGCGGCCAGGCACAGTACGTGCCCCGCAGCGTGCCCGAGGTGCTCGGCGAGCGGTTCGCCGCCACCCGTGAATGGGCGCTGCACCGGCTCGGCGAGCCCCTCACCCTGGAGATCCTCGCCCGGCACGCCGCCGTGTCGGCGCGCACCTTCTCGCGCCGCTTCGCCGAGGACACCGGGTACACGCCGATGCAGTGGGTCATGCGCGCCCGCGTCGACCTGGCCCGCGAGCTGCTGGAGCGATCGGAGCGCGGCGTCGAGCAGATCGCCGCCGACGTCGGCCTCGGCACCGGATCCAACCTGCGGCTGCACTTCCAGCGGATCCTCGGCACCACGCCGAGCGAGTACCGGCGCACCTTCACCCGGGGCGAATAGCCGCGCGCCGCCACCCTGTGGCGCGATCCTTGCGGACCGTGGCAATCCCGCCGCTGTCACGGCCGCGACCAGCGGGGGAACCTGGTGGCGAACCCGAAAGGACACCCCTCATGACTCGCATCGCCATCAACGGATTCGGCCGCATCGGACGCAACGTGCTGCGCGCGCTGCTCGAACGCGACAGCGACCTCGATGTCGTCGCCGTCAACGACCTCACCGAGCCCGCCACCCTGGCGCGGCTGCTCGCCTACGACACCACCTCGGGCCGGCTCGGCCGCCCGGTGACCGTCGAGGGGAACGTCCTGGTCGTCGACGGCCGTCGCATCACCGTGCTGGCCGAGCGCGAGCCGGCGAACCTGCCGTGGGCGGAGCTCGGCGTCGACATCGTGCTGGAGGCCACCGGTCGCTTCACCTCCGCCAAGGCGGCCCGCGCCCACCTCGACGCTGGTGCGAAGAAGGTGCTGGTCAGCGCGCCGGCGGACGGAGCCGACGTCACGCTCGCCTTCGGTGTGAACACCGACGCGTACGACCCGGACCTGCACACGATCGTCTCGAACGCCTCCTGCACCACCAACGCGCTCGCCCCCCTGGCCGCGGTGCTCGACGACCTCGCGGGCATCGAGCACGGCTTCATGACCACGGTGCACGCCTACACGCAGGAGCAGAACCTCCAGGACGGCCCGCACCGCGACGCCCGCCGCGCCCGCGCCGCCGCCGTCAACATCGTGCCGACCACGACGGGCGCCGCCAAGGCGATCGGCCTCGTCCTGCCGAACCTCGACGGCAAGCTGTCCGGCGACTCGATCCGCGTACCGGTGCCCGTCGGGTCGATCGTCGAGCTCAACACGACCGTCGCCCGCGACGTGACGCGCGAGGAGGTGCTGGAGGCCTACCGCGCCGCGGCCGAGGGCCCGCTCGCCGGCGTGCTGGAGTACTCCGAGGACCCGCTCGTCTCCTCCGACATCACGGGCAACCCGGCCTCGTCGATCTTCGATTCGGAGCTGACCCGCGTCGAGGGCCGCCACGTCAAGGTCGTCGCCTGGTACGACAACGAGTGGGGCTTCTCCAACCGCGTGATCGACACGCTGCAGCTGCTCGCCGCGCGCTGACCCGGGGCCGGTGCACGGGGCGCCCGCGGCGGCGGGCGCCCCGTCCTGCTCCCGGGACGGCCGACAGGCCCTTCCCGGCCGCCCGGACACGGCCTCCACCGGCGGCGACAACGTTCGGTTGTCGAGGCGGCCGGACCGTTGTTGGATCTGCGGGAGCCCGTGCGATGAGCTGTGACCACAGCGGTCCGACGGACCGCGGGACACAGGACACAGCCACCGAACGGAGCTCCCCATGACCGGCACCGACCCCAAGGCCGTCGTCACCCGATACGTCGAAGCGGTGCGCGACGGCGACCTCCCCGCCATCCGCGACAGCTTCGCGCACGACGCCACCTGGACCTACCCCGGCGACCTGCCGATCTCCGGCACCTACGAGGGCCGCACCGCCATCCTGGAGGACTTCCTCGGCTCCGTCGGCCCGCTGATCCGGCCCGGCACCACCGTGATCGAGCTGACCCACGCCTTCGCCGACGGCGACCAGGTCCTCGCCGAATGGACCTCGACGGCGACCACGGTCGACGGCGCGGCCTACGCCAACCGCTGCGCCGGGGTGTTCACGGTCCGCGAGGGCCGGATCGCCGCGGTGCGCGAGTACGCGGACACCCGGCACACCGCGGACGTGCTCTTCCCTGCGCACCGCCGCTGATCCCCCCGGCCACGGCCCGCTAGAAGCCTTCTAGCCGCCGCCCCACTCGTCGGGCGCCCCGCCCAGCCAGCGGATCGGCGGCCACCCCACGGCGGTCTCCAGCCCGGCCGCGCGGAACATCTCGACCACATCGGCGAGGGAGTGCGCCATGCCGAGCGGGCGGTCCTCGCCGTGCACGTGCGCGACCACCGCCCGGCCACCCCCGGGAGCGACCGGATGGACGACGACGTGCAGGCGATCGGGCATGCCCCCAGCGTGCGTGCGCCGCGGCGCTGCGGCACGCCGGGCGCTCCGTACGGGCGACCCACCCGCACCCGCCCGGACGGCCCGCGCTCACGATGGCGGACGCGCCGACGGTCAGACGATGCCGATGACGAACGACGCCCGGTAACCGGCGCCGTCCCGCACCGGGGCCAGCGTCAGCCGGGCGCCCTTGGACGCGAAGCGGTCGTCGCGGGTGTTGGGGTGCGCGGGGGCCTTGCGGCGGGAGTAGGGATCGCCCGCGTACACCGTGTTGAGCAGCTCCTCGGGCAGGAACAGCTGGGAGGAGACCGCGGTGCGGCGCCCGGGGCGGACCTTGAAGTGCACGTGCGGGGCGATGTGCGCGTACCAGCCCGGCACGATGGTGCGGAACGACACGCGGCCGTCCCCGTCGGTGGTCTGGGTGCCGCGCAGATAGGTGGCGCCGCGCTGCGAGTACAGGCCGGAGGCATCGGCGTGCCAGATGTCCACGGCCACCTCCGCCAGCGGGGCGCACCCCTTGGCGGCCCGTACGATCTGCAGGTCCAGCCGCAACGGGACGCCTTGGCGGTCCTCCGTGACGTCGGAGCGGATCTGGCTCTTCGGGGTGTAGTACGGGCCCTCCCCGGTCTCGGCGGCGAGGACGCAGGACGGCGGCGGGCCGGACGGGTTCGGTGTGACGGCCCGTACGTCGGCGGCCCGGCCGGCGGCCGCCTCCGTCGTGCCGTCCCGCCTTGCGGTACACGCCGATGCCAGGCCGGTGAGGGTGGTGGTGCCGGCGGCCAGCAGCAGCGTACGTCGGCGGGTGTCCAGGGGGCGGGGCTCGGGGGTCACGGCGTGCCTTTCGCGGGGGTGGGGGCCATGGGCCCCACCGTGGCGCAGCCGCTCCCGCACCTCTCCCGACACGCCGCCGCACGGCCCCCGCTTACCTCCCCCCGGCCGACGCACCCGACGGCCGCCGGGCCGGTCGGCTCGGTCGCCTACGGGTGGTGGGCCGTGACGACGTAGTAGTCGAGGATCCGCCGCTCGTACGCCTTCAGGAAGTTCCGCGGCCAGGTGCCCGGTGCCCACAGCCGGGACAGCCAGGCGTCCCAGCCGGCCCAGACCCGGTGGCCGATCGACTCGGCCCGCGCCCCCGCGAGCCCGGACGCCGTGAGCGCGTCGGTGAGGGCGGACACCGGGCGGGCGATGTCCAGTCCGTTCGCGTAGGTGTCCAGCAGCAGGGCCAGTTCCTCGTCCCGGGCCGGCGCGTCGTCCGCGGCGAAGAAGCTGGCGACGGCGACCCGTCCGCCCGGACGCAGCACGCGCGCCGTCTCCGCGGCGAAGGCGGCCAGGTCCGGGAAGTGCTGCGCGGCCTCCACGCTGACGACGGCCTCGAACTCGCCGTCCGCGAAGGGCATCCGCTCCGCCGCGCCCCGTACGAATCTCAGCCGTTCCGGTGCTTCGCCGAGGAGGCCCGCGTGCGCCTCCCGGGCCCGGCGCAGCTGGGCGGGGTGGATGTCCATGCCGGTGACCCCGGCGGGGTGGCGCTCGCGCAGGGCCAGCGCACAGCCCATGCCGAGCCCGCAGCCCACTTCGAGGACCCGCAGCCGCTCCATCGGCCCGGCGGCGTCGAGCACCCGTCGGTAGAGGTCCTGCTGGCTGCGGATCCGCTCCGCCTCGCCGAGCGGGGCCGTCAGGTCGATGCCGTTCCAGTAGCCGAAGTTGATGAATCCGCCGGCGAAGACCGGCTCCCCGCTCAGGTCGGCGGGCCCGTAGGTCTCCCGTACCGCGGGCCGCATGACGGGGAAGGACTCCTCGGCCTCGAACGCCACGCCGTGACACCTCCGGGAAAACGCGACCGCCGCCGAACGTACGGACTCGCCCAGTCTGGCACCATCCGTACGCCCGACCGGGGCGCGCCCGGACCTGTGGCCGGTGTCGTACCCCGGACGGCCGGAAACGAGTGGGAGCGGTACCGCAGGTGGTCCGCCGGACCGTCGGGCCCGTCCGCAACGGTGGCGCGAAAGTGATCATCGATCCGGTATCCGGACGTGTGATCCCTATGCTGACGCCATGCTCGACATACCTCTTTCAGCGCTGGAAGTCGCGATGGTCCAGACGGACTCCCGCGCCCTGGACACCCTGCGGGACACCGCCGCCTTCGCTCAGGGAATCGAACAGCTGGGCTACCACCGGATCTGGTACGCCGAGCACCACCATTCGCCCGCGATCGGAGCGTTCCCGCCGGTCGTGCTGATCGCGCACGCCGCCGCCTCGACCTCGGCCGTCCGTCTCGGCTCCGGCGGCGTGCTGGCCCCCAACCACGCCCCCATCATGCTCGCGGAGCAGTTCGCGACGCTGGCGGCCCTGCACGAGGACCGCATCGACCTGGGCATCGGACGCGGCCCCGGGACCTTCGACGAGGGCGTCGCACGGGCACTGCGCCGCGGAGCCGGACCGGTCACCGACGCGGAGTACCGCGACGACGTGGCCGCCACCCTGTCCTTCCTGGTGGGCGAGGTCGCCCTGGGCCCGCTGCCGGAGCCGTGGCTGCTGGCCTCCAGCACGGCGGGCGCCGCCCTCGCCGCAGAGCTCGGTCTGCCGGTGGCCGTGGCGCACCACATCCGGCCGGACAACACCCGCGCGGTCCTGGAGCGTTACCGCGCGGAGTTCACCCCGTCCCGCTGGTGCGAGCGGCCGCGCGTGCTGCTGTGCGTGGAGACCGTGTGCGCCGAGACGGAAGAGGAGGCCGCCTGGCGCGTCGGACCGATGGACGTCGTCAAGGCCGGGCTCCTCAAGGGGGTGAGCGACCGGCCGTTCCCCACCCCGGCGGCCGCGGCCGCGCACCCCTTCACGCGGGAGGAGCGGCAGGCGCTGGCCCACTTCCGGTCACAGCAGGCCGTCGGCACGCCCGAAAACGTCGTACGACGGCTCGCCGGACTGGCGCGGGAGACGGGCGCGGACGAGCTGATGCTCACCACGCCCGTTCACGACCTCGGGGACCGCCTCCGCTCCTACGAGCTGGTCAGGAAGTACGTGGAGGCCACCGCCGCGGCGTAGGCACCGGCGGGCCACCGGCAGTGGCGTTCAGGACGGGCGGGTGGAGGAGAAGGCGGTGACGGTCACCTTGTCGTCGCACTCCGCGAAGATGCCGTCGTCCATGGCGATCTGGTGTGAGCCCGCGGTGGGGACGCCCAGGACGAGCGTGGGGAAGGTGGCGGGCGTGGCGCCGGACGCGCAATAGCCGTCGGCCTCGCCCTGGACGTTGACGAAGGTGAGCTTGGTCCAGGCACGGGCCCCCGGGGCCAGGGACACCGCGGTGGCCGGACCGCTGCGGGTGGTGGCCAGCGGGCGGTTGTGGTCGGGCGAGCCGTTGCCGGCTCCGGCGACCGTCGGGAACCCCTGGACCGTGCAGGGGTGGGCCGAGGTGTTGGTCACCGAGACGATGGCGGCACCCGTTCCCGTACCCGGCGGCCGGACGTCCGCCTGGTGGGCGTCGGAGACCTTGACCTGCCCGATCGTGCAGGCCTTGGTCCCGCCGATGCCGCCGGAGGACGTGACCCCGGCCGGCTTCGGCTCGGCCGGCGCGGGACCCTTGGGCGTCGCGGAGGGCGCCGACGGGGTCGAGGGCGCCGACGCCGATACCGGCGACGACGGCTCGGTGACCGCGCCGTCCCCGCCGGTGGGCGTACATCCCGTCATCAAGGCCGTGACCGCCACCGCCGCCGCCAGCACCGCTGCGGCCCGGCCGACGCCTGCTGTGTAGTGCATGAGCGCTCCCCGAGGTCCACGACCGGTTCCGCACCGGCACGCGTGGCCGGACACGCGACCGGGCCCCGCCCGGTTCTCGGGGGCACGGGGTTGTGGCGGTTCCGTGACGTGAGGCGGACGTGACGTGGCGTGACGTGACCGGGCGACCCCACCATCGTCGTACGGGCCCGCCCGCCGCCGGCCGCCGCGCGGCGGGGGGAGCCCGCGTCCCCCGCCCGGGGCATGATGACGGGGTGAACGTCTCCGCGACGGCCGGCGGCGGAAGCGGTGTCCCGGGTTCCCTCCGCGTGGCTCCCACGCCACGGACCGCCGTCGCCTGGCTCCCTCCTCCCGCGCTGTGGCCCCCGATCCAGGGCATCCGGGCCGAGCACGACCCCCAGATCCGCCGCTGGCCACCGCACGTCAACCTGATCTTCGGCTTCGTCCCGGAGAGCGACTTCGCGGCCGCGGCCCCGCTGCTGGCCGCGGTGGCCGCCGAGCGGGAGCCCTTCGCCGTCCGCCTCGGCGGGGTACGTACGTTCGGGCACCGCGCGTACGCCACGGTGTGGCTGGACCCGGCGGCAGCCGGCCTGGCCCCATGGACGGCGCTCCGGGACGCCCTGGCGGAGCCGTTCCCCCTGTGCCGCGGCCGGTTTCCCCGCTTCACCCCGCACCTGTCACTCGGTCGCACCGGCCGGGACCCGCGCGGGCTGGCCGCGGAGTGCGCCGCACGCCTGGACAGCATGTCGGCGCGGGTCGACCACGTCGTCCTGCTCGCCCGCCGGGGCGACGGGCCGATGCGGCCCCGTGCCACGATCACCCTGGGCACCGGGGCGGTGGACTGGCACCACGCCCCCGGCACCTGACGGCCCGTCGGACCAATCGTCACCGTCGGCGCCCGCGGCATGCCCTGCACCCTATGGCGGAGATCACATGCAACGGGCCGGTGCCCGCGGACACTTCCCACTGTGGACCAGCAACTGTTCGCGGACATTTACGACGCACACGCCCGGGCGGTGTACGCGCATGCCGTCCGCATGACCGCGGATCCCGCCGGGGCCGAGGACATCGTCTCCCTCACCTTCCTGGAGGCCTGGCGGCTCCGGGATTCGCTCGACGAGGTGGTGAACCAGCGCGCATGGCTCTTCGGGATCGCGACGAACGTCATCCGCAACCCCCGCAGGGCGGCCCGCCGGCACCGCGAGGCGATGGGCCGGCTGCCGCCCCCCGCCACGGTGCCCGATGTCGCGGACGCCGTCGTCTCCCGCATCGCCGACGCCACGCACGCGGCCGCCGCCCTGGCCGTACTGCACCGCCTGCGCCGTGCGGACCGCGAAGTGCTCCTGCTGTACGTGTGGTCCGGGCTCGCCCACGAGGAGGTGGCGCGGGCGTGCGGGGTGGCCGTGGGCACCGTGCGTTCGCGCCTCTCCCGGGCCCGCGCCCGCCTGCACAGGCTCACCGAAGCCCACCTCGCCGAGCCCGCGGCCCCGCGGAACGCCCCCGTGCGGCACCCGGCGCCCCCAACCGCCCGGGAAGGAACCCTGTGAACGCCGCCGACCCCGCCGCCGATCACGACCCGCGCCCGCAACCGTCCGAGCGGGGGGAGATCCTCCACCGCCTTCCCGGCCTGTCCGACGCGGATCTCCCCTTCCCCGGGCGCCACCGGCTCAAGGAGCACCTGATGCGCGAAGCGGAACCGACCCCCCGGCGACCGTCCCGTACCCGTCGGCAGGCCACCGTGCTCCTCGCCGCCGGAGCGGCGCTGCGCCGTCGCCCTGGCGGTCACCCTCGGCGGGCGCGGGTCCGGCGGCCCGGGTCCCGTCGCCGCCCCGCCCGAGCCTGCCGCCGTGCGGCTGCTCGACCGCGTGGCGGTCGCCGCCCGGGCCCTGCCGGCCCCGACGCTCCGCGACGATCAGTTCGTCTACACGCGGACCACGGGACACTCCACCGCCCTGACCGAGACCGCGAGCGGGGCGATGGAGGCGTCCCGCACGGACGAGTCCGCCGAGCGCTGGATCTCCGTCGACGGGTCCGCCGACTCGCTCGTGCGCACCGCTCGCGGCACCGCCGTGGAACCCGCGTACGGCAAGGGCACGGGCACTCTCGGCGGCCCCACGTACCGCTTCCTGGAATCGCTGCCGACGGACCCCGGCGAGCTCCTGAAGCTGATCTACGCCGACACCCGCCGCAACCACGGTCCGGGCTCGGGCTCGACCACCGGCCCCGACCAGGAGGCGTTCGTCGCCATGGGCGACCTGCTGCGGACGATGGAAGCCCCGCCCGGTGTGAGCGCCGCCCTCTACCGGGCGGCCGCGCGCATCCCCGGGGTGGTCTTCCTGCCCGAGGTCCGGGACGGGGCCGGACGCTCGGGCGTGGCGGTCGCGCGCGTGCACGACGGCGAACGCACCGAATGGATCTTCGACAAGGACAGCCTGCGGCTGCTCGGCGAACGCACCGTCCTCCTGGAGGACAGTGCCTGGGGGAAGGCGGGGGATACGGTGACGTCGGTGGCCGTCATCGGACGGGGCGTCACGGACCGGGCCGGGCAGGCGCCGCGGCCGTAGCGCCGTAGCGCCGTGGTCCGGGGCGGGCCGGCGCCGAGGCGGCGGGAGCGCGTGACGCCCCCGAGCCGTGCGTCTACCGCGCCCGCATCAACAGATGGCCCCGCCGGAACCGCTCTCCTTCGCACGGCTCCCGCAGCATGCGGCCGACCTCCACGAACCCGGCCTCACGGGCCAGCGCCGCGAGGTCGTCGACCGGCCAGCGGTAGGCCGTCGTCACCTTGTGGTCGAACGCTTCCACCGGGCCGCCCTCGGACTCGAAGAAGGCGACGAGCAGGGCACCCCCCGCCGTCAGTACGCGACGGAACTCGGCGAGGTAGGCGGGGACGTGCCCCGGCGGGGCGTGGATGACCGAGTACCAGGACAGGACGCCGTCGAGCACGCCGTCGGCCAGGTCCAAGGCGTCCATCGAACCGACGTCGAACCGCAGGCCGGGGTACTCCTGGCGGGCGAGCGCGATCAGCGCCGGCGAAAGGTCGATCCCGAACGCGTCGAGCCCCAGGCGCCGCAGATGGTCCGTCACGTGTCCGGGGCCACAGCCCAGTTCGGCGACGGACGCGGAGCCGGATCCGGACCCGGTGGTCCGTGCGAGTTCGGCGAACGCCGCGATGACCGAGCGGTCCAGCGGGAGCCCGTCGAGCGCGTCCCGGGCGAAATCGGTGTAGACGACGGCGAGCGCGTCGTAGGCGTCCGCGGTCGCGCGCAGGTGCGGGGCTGTCTCGGTCACGGGGACACATTAGAGGTCCCGGGACCGGACCCGGGCGGCGCTGCGTCCACTGAAGATTCCACTTCCCGATACGGCGACCCAAATGTACAATTTCATCATATTTATATGAATTTTACCCATCCTTCGCGGGAGTGGCGACGAATCACCGGGGCAACCGGAATCTGCGCTTTGCAGGAGATGAGATTCATGAACGTTCCCACCCGCTTCCGGTATCTGGCCGTCGGCGTGGCCACGACGGGCCTGCTGGCCGGGGGAGTGGCCCTCGGAGCCGCCGGCGCCGCCTCGGCCGCAGCGGCGCCGACGTCGCCCGCCCCCTCCTCGTCCGTCACCTCCGTCCTCACCGACGACCATGACAACAACGGCAACGGCAACTCCGACAACAACGGCAACGCCGACAACAACGGCGAGGGCCGTCACGACGGCAACAACGACGGCAACAACGACGGCAACAGCAACAGCAACAGCAACAGCAACGGCAACAGCAACGGCAACCACGACAACAACCGCGACGGCCGTCAGGACGGCAACCACGATCAAGGAAACCGTCACGACCGCTGCACGTGGGAGCGCGGCCACTGGAGCAAGATCTGGATCAGGGGGCACTACGAGAAGCGGTGGCACGAGGGCAAGTGGCATCCTGGTTACGAGGACCACGACGGCCGATGGCATCCGGGATGGAAGAGCCACGGCTGGTGGGAGAAGCACTGGGTCCCCGGCCATCAGAGCACCCACTGGGTGAAGGGGCACTGGAACTGCCACGACAAGTGGTGACCGGAGCCCGATGCGATCCCGGACCCCACCGCGATCCCGACGGTGCGGCGGCAACCGCTCATTCAGGTACAAGACTTGACGGTAGCCAGCCCGCGAGTAGACCCGCAGCGCACCGTACGGCCGACCCCGGGGGGTACGGCGGACCGCCCCACCCCCCGGGGCCATGAGGGCTACGGCCGACCGGCCGTCGGCGCCTTGAGGATCCCGGAACCGGGGGTCACCGCCCGACGGTGTTCATCAGTACGATCGCGGCGATGTCCGCGAGGATGACGGCGACGACGCCGATGATCGTGGCCCAGGCCCTCTGCGAGTCGTCCAGCTGCATGCGGTGCCTCCTGAGGTCCTGAGGGGATCGTGCCCTCCCGCTCCGTGCCGGGCCCCGCGGGCAGCCGCGCAGGCCCGCCCTCCGGCCATGATGACCCCGTACCGCGCCCACCGCAGCCCGGGCGCGCGGCCGGCCCGCCGGGCGCCACCACCGGCGGTTCCTCCCGCCGGGAGGGCCAGGCCCCTGGGACAGGACCGTGACAGAGGCGTGGCGAACCGTGATCATCCGGAGGGTTAGGGTCACCGAGCCGATCGCCGCGGGAGAGCGGCAGGCCACCACGTCATCAACCTCGGGGGATCCACATCGTGTTGACCAACCGCCTGTTCCGTACCGCCGTGCCGATCGCCCTGGGCGCCCTCGCCCTCACCGGCTGCGGCCCGGACGACGGCGGGGGCCCGGCAGCCGCGTCGAAGGGGACCTTCGCCGCACCGCTCGCCCTCAACACCGCGGCGGACGTCACCGAGACGCACTTCCCCGACAACCAGAAGACCCAGCTGGGCGTCACCCCGGTGTCGGTCGTCAAGGGCGACAAGGCCGCGGTGGAGACACTCGGTGTCGGACTGCTGACCGGCAAGACCCCCTACTACGTCACCACCACCTACACCCACAAGGGCGGTGAGGTGGACACCGGGAGCTTCAACTTCAAGCTGCTGCTGCACGGCACCGACCCGAAGCGCGCCTACACCTTCGCCCCGTCGTGGGGGGCCAAGTTCGAGCCCTGCCAGGAGGCTTCCGACGCCGACCTGCGCCTGGGCACGGGCAAGTCCGTCACCACCTGCGAGATCTACCTGGTCCCGGAGGACGTGCAGCCCGCGTTCGTCGGCTTCCAGGGCGAGCGCGACGCCGGCAAGCCGAGTGACGAGACCGGCACCGCGCCTGAGGTCGTCTGGAAGACGGGCTGACAGCCCCCGCTCCGCCGTGCCCGCCGCAGCGGACGGGTCTACGGTGGACGGGTGCGCTACCGCTTCGCAGCCGTGGCACTCACGGTCGCGATCTGCGCGACCACGCCGTCCTGCGGCGTACCGGAGGCGGCCGCCCCGGGGCTGCGGGCAGTGCCCGATGACCCGGTGGCAGCCCTCTCCGCAGGCGTCTCGGCCGTTCCCGCCGGGAAACTGGGCGCCAGCTACCGGCCCGGCTGCCCCGTACCCCCGGACCGCCTCCGGCTCGTCCGGATGAACCACTGGGGCTTCGACGGCAAGGTCCACCGGGGCGAGCTGATCGTCCACCGCGACGCCGTCGGCCCCCTGCTCCGCGTGTTCGCCCAGGCCTTCGAGGACCGCTTCCCGATCCGGCGGATGCGCGTCACCGCCGAATACGGCGGCAGCGACGAGCGGGCCATGGCCGCGGACAACACCTCCGCCTTCAACTGCCGACGGGTCACCGGCGACCCGGCCCGGCTCTCACGGCACGCCTGGGGCGACGCCGTCGACATCAACCCCGTCGAGAACCCGTACGTCGACCGCTACGGCACGAGCCACCCGCCGAACGGGCGGCCCCACCTCGACCGCGACCGGGCGGCCCCCGGCGTGATCCGCCCGGACGACGCCGTCACCAGGGCCTTCGAGGCGGTGGGCTGGTCCTGGGGCGCCCGCTGGTCCGAGCCGGACTACCAGCACTTCTCCGCGAACGGCGGCTGAGGACCGGCCGGGGCCGGAGGCGGGTCTCAGCGGCACAGGGCCGTGTCGACCACGTCCTCGACGTGTTCCATGGCCGCCTTGTCGGTCGGCTGGATGGTCACCGCGATGTCGACGGCCGCCCGGCCGTCCTCCCTGACCCCGCCCCGGGTCTCGTACCCCGGGAAGCTGCCGCCGTGGCCCCAGTAGACCCCGCCGCACGACAGCGGCCTGCTGACGAGCCCCAGTCCGTAGCGCGCGCCGTGGCCGAGGTACTCGGCGGGAACGGTGGTCCGCATCTGGGCGAGCTCGGCGTCCGGGAGGAGGCGGCCCGACAGCAGGGCCGCGTAGAAGCGGTTGAGGTCGGAATTGGTGGAGATCATCTGACCCGCCGCCCAGGCCCAGGAGGGGTCCATCTCCGTGACGTCGCGCAGCGGCGCCCCCGGCGATTCGCGGTGGTAGCCCTGCGGATGCGGTTCGCGGATGCCCGTCTCGCCGGGGGAGGGGAAGTAGGTGTGGCGCAGCCCGGCGCGCCGGATGACGCGCCGCTCCAGTTCCTCGGCGAGGGGGTGTTCGGTGACCTTCTCGACGATCATGCCGGCCAGCACGTAGTTGGTGTTGCTGTACGCCCACTTCTTCCCGGGATCGAAGGCGGCCTTGTGCCGCAGGGCGAAGCCGAGGAGCTCACGGGGCTCGTAGGGCCGGGGCTGGAGATCGTCGTCGAGGTAGTCCGGCAGTCCACTCGTGTGCTGCAGGAGGTGACGGACCGTGATGCGGCTGCCGTCGATGCCCTCGCCGCGGACCAGGCCCGGCAGATAGGTGTCGACCGGGGTGTCGAGGCCGATCTTCCCCTCGCCGACCAGCTGCAGCACGACCACCGCCGTGAACGCCTTGGTGTTGCTGCCGATCCGCACCTGTCCGTTCCTGGGCACCGCCGCGCCGGTCGCCAGGTCGCCCACCCCCGCCGTGTACGTACGGGTGTGCCCCTCGCGGTCCTCGACGCTCGCCAGTACACCGGGCATGCCGTCGGAGCGCACCAGCGCGGTCAGGCCCTGTTGGACGCTGTCGGGCCGGGCGGCGGCGAAGGCCGCGGGCTGGGCCAGGGCCCCCGCCGCCAGAACGCCGACGGCCACCGCGGCCAGGAGCGGGAAGGTCGCCGACCGGCCGCTCCGTCGCCCGCCGCAGCGGTATTCCTGCCCTGACTGTTCACGCACGGCTCAACTCCTGTGCAATCGTCCGGAAACCGGCAAACGCGCCGGGACCAGCATGTCCGTGCGCGATGCCCCCGGACGATGCGGCTACCGCCCGGGAGCGGGGTGGGGCTACCCCCCGGTGGCCCGCCCGAGGGCGTCCGGTACGCCGAGACCCCGCCCGGGCCGTGGGGTCACGGCTGGGACGGGGTCTCGGACGACCGGTCCGGCGCGGACGGGTCAGGTCCGGGCCGGCTGCGCGGAGGGCCCCTGCGCCGGCTGCGGCTGCGGCTTCGGCTCCGGACGCGGACGCGGGTGGACCGCCTCCTGCGGCAGCCTGGGCTCCAGGCGAAGGACACCCAGGGCCGAGACGGTCGCACCCGCCGCGAGCACCACCCACATCGCCGTCGGCGACAGGGTGAGCAGGGCCGTCAGCACGGCCGGCGCCAAGGCACTCGGCACCGCCCACGAGAGCTGGTAGACCGCGAGGTGACGGCCCCGGGTCTCCTCCGGAGCGGCCTGCGCGCACAACGCCGACGCCGTGGCGCCGTGCATCAGCTCGCCCGCCGTGAACAGGGCCGTCGCCACGAACACCCCGACCAGGACCACCGACTTGTCGCCCACCCCGGCGAGCGCCGCGAACACGACGAACGACGCGGCGAACACCGCCGCGCCCAGCGCCACCGCACGGGTGCGGCGGAACGCGACGAGCGCCCGGGTGACCGGGATCTGCAGGAGCGCGATCCCGACCGTGTTGACCGCGTACAGGACGCCCACCAGCGAGGTCGAAGCCCCCAGGTCCTGGGTGACGTACGCGGGGATGCCGACGGCCAGCACCGTGTAGCCGAACGCCGTCGGCACGTTGAGCAGGGTCAGGGCGAGGAAGGGCCGGTTGCGGGCCACGAGCCGGTAGCCGCCCTTGCGGGAGACCCTGGGTGCCGCGGAGTCCGCTGCCGTCCTGGGAATCGGGATGGAGCCGAAGCACACGGCGGCCAGCACGTAACCCGCGGCCGTGCAGAACACGATCACGTAGTAGAACGCGTCGCTGCCCAGGGCGAGGACCGCACCCGCGATCAGACCGCCCACACCCAGACCGGCGTTGCGCAGACTGCGCTGCGCGGCGAGCAGCTTGTCCCGCTCCGTGCCCCGGACGAACTCGGCGATGAAGGACTGGATCGCCGGCGGGTACGAGGTGTCGCCGAGCGCGACCAGGAGGATCACGGCGAACATGCTGACGCCGTTGTCCACCAGCGGGTACGTACAGAACCCGGCCGCCCGCAGCAGGTATCCGCCGGTGACCACGGCCCGGGCCCCGAACCGGTCGATGAGGACGCCCGCCGCCGGATTGCTGACCAGACCGATCACGGCGGCGGCGGTCATCAGGGTGCCGACCTGGGTGAGCGGCAGCCCGGTGACGTGGTGGAAGTACAGCAGGGACAGGGGCAGGTACATGCCGGCTCCGGTGGCGTCGACCACCATGCCCAGCATGTAGCGCGTCTTCGCCGACAGGCGGGTTCCGGTCATGGCGCGTCCCCGATCTCGCTGTGCTCCCGCACCCACACCCCGAGCTCACGCAGACGGCGCTCGCACTCCGTGCGGTCCGGCGCGGTGCCCACCGCGGCGGCGAGGAAGTCGGAGGAGCCCGAAGCCGGCGCGATGACCTGGCCCTCCTCGGCGTACAGCCAGAACCCGGCGAGCCACGGCTCCTGCGGCAGCGTCGGCAGCGAGCGCACCAGACCCGGCTGCTTCATCAGGAGCATCTGACCCGCCATGCACCGTGGCGCGGGCAGCTCACCGGACTCCGCACGCTGGCGTACGGCCGCGTGGAGCTCGTGGCCGGCGTCGGCGCGCACCGCGTACTCGCCGAGGTGCACGTCGAACAGCGTCCCGAAGACCTCGCGGATCTTCGCACCGCCGGGCCGGCAGGCGATCTCGCACAGCACCAGCCGGTCGTCCGGGGTGTGGAAGACCTCCATGTGGAAGGCGTAGTCGCGCAGCCGGGAACCCTCGGGGGCGAGCGCGGCCAGGACCTGCTCGGAGAGGTCGAGCAGGCGCGGGGTGATCGGGTCGTCCGGGTCGAGGGTGAGGTCGATGCGCGGACCGGCGTCGGAGGCGAAGGAGGACAGGTCGTACTGGTACTGCGACGGCCAGGCCATCGCCACCCGCCCGTCCGCCACCAGACCGTCCACGTGGCACATACGGCCCGGGACGTAGTCCTCCAGCAGGACGTCGTCCCGCTCGCCCGCGCCGTACACCTCCGCCAGGCACTCCTCGAAGGACGCCTCGTCCTGAAGGATGCGCAGGCCGATCGCGTTGAAGCCCTGACGCTCCTTGAACACGACCGGGAAGCCCTCGGCCGCCGCGAACGTCCGCGCATCCTCGGCGGTGCGCGGCTGCAGCCAGGCCGCGACCTCGATGCCCGCCGCCTGTGCGCGCGTCTTCATCAGTGCCTTGTCGCGGAACGGCAGTACGTCGCCGTACCAGGCACCCGGCAGCCCGAACCGCTCGCGCAGCCGTGCGGCCCGCAGCATGTCCGCCTCGTGCAGCGCCGTCACCCCGGTGATCTCGTGCGCGGCGGCCAGTTCGAGCGCGCGGGCGTCGACCTCGTCCGCGTCGAAGTCGTCGAAGATCTCCAGCCGGGTGTAGCCGAGGTCGCCGTCGGGCACCTTCTCACCGGCGAGTTCGATCTTCTCGCGGGAGCCGAGGACGACGATGTCGCCGGTGTGCTCCGGCAGCCAGGACCGGAACGGGAACGGCTCCAGCGGATTGCGGTGCAGGATCAGCAGGTTCTCGCGCCGCTTGACCTCGGCCGGCCGCGCGAGGACGGTCTCCCCGTCCGGCTGCGCGAGGGTGATGCGGATGTGCTCCCGTATCACCTCGGCGCCGCGCCGTATCGCCGCAGTGGTGTCCCCGGCGGAGACGGCGATCAGGCCGAGCCGGTCCCAGTTGTCCTTCAGCGGCCGTACGTCGTCGCCGGGCCGGGCACTGACGCGGACGTCGATGACGCCCTGCGCGGCACGCGCCTCCTCGACCCCGGCGACGGACTCCACACGGGTGCCCGGCGTGCCGACCAGGGTGCGCACGGCGGCGCCGCCGCGGGCCGCGGGGCGGTCGGGCAGTTCCTCGGCCAGGCCGAAGGGGTGGGCGAGCGCGAGCGTGCTCAGGTCGATGCCGAAGGCGCTCTGCACCAGCTCGGGGATGGCGTCACCGGCGATCCGGTTGTGGCCCTCGATCACGCGCGGGCCCTTGGCGGTGAGGCGCACCTCGGTGTGGCAGACCCCGTCGCGCATGCCCATCACGTCCAGGAAGCCGCGCACCGCGTCGCGCGCGGCGTCCTCGTCGGCCGCGGACAGCCGGGCCGGGACGGCGTGGCCGAGCTCGGCGAAGTGGCCGTCCGAGGTGAACTTCTCCGTGATCGTGACGATCACGTGGCGGCCCGCGAAGCTGAACGACTCGACGCTGAACTCCGGTCCGTCCAGGAACTCCTCCATCAGGAAGTCCTGCAGGACGAACAGCGAGGAGACGCGGTCGGTCCGGGTGCCGGAGAGCCGGACCACCTCGTCCCAGACCCGGTCGGCGTCCTCGGGTCCCCCGACCCGCTGCACACCGATGCTCGCGGTCGCGTCGACGGGCTTGACGATGAAGGGGAAGCCGTACTCGGCCCCGAAGGCGTCCAGGTCCTCGCGGGCACGCAGGGAGCGGGCGCCGACGGCGTGCGCGGGGTCGTGCTCGGCCACGTACCGCCGCATGGCGGCCTTGTCGCGGATCCGGGCGGTCACCTCGTAGCCGGTTCCTCCGAGGCCGTACAGGTCGTTGATCCGACCCGCGTTCTCCAGTCCGGGCTCGGTCAGGGAGAGGGCCACGGCGAAGCCGGGACCCTCGTGCCAGGCCCGTACCAGGGGCTCGACCAGCGACCAGTCCGTGAAGTCCACGACCTCGACGGCGGCGGCGAGCGCGTTCTGCTCCTCGCTGACCTTGGTGGGGTGTTGGAGCAACAGCACGCTCAGCCCCAGGTCGTGGGCCTTCCGCACGGTCTCGTCGGTCCCACCGACGAGCACCAGGGTGCGCTCGGGGTTCATTCGCTCTCATCTCCCCCTGCGTCAGCAGGGCATCTGGCTCGTACGGACTTCGTGGACGGGAAGGATCCGGGGCGTACGGGATGTGCCGTCGGTCTTCGAAAGGTAACCAGGCGCGCTCGCGCGCGACTTGCACCCGCCTGGGCCGGAGCTCGCGCGGCGATCAGGCATCGTTCGGGCCCGACCGGGGGGTCCCTCGATCACGGCTAGGGGCAGGCTCGCACCGGAGTGGGGCCGGGGCGCGACGGGCGGGCGGGGCGGCCGACGGGCGCCCGTGGTGAGGAACGGCCCCGGGAAGGAGCCCGCAGCCCGGATCCGCGTGTCGCGCGTCACACGTGGCGCCTTTGGGCCCCGGGACCACCCCGCGTCCACGATGGGGCCATGGAGATAGGCATCGCACTGCCCCAGTACGGCACCCACGCGCAGCCCGCCCGGATCGCCGGCTTCGCGCGCGACGCGGAGGACGCGGGCTTCGACTCGCTCTGGGTGGGGGACCGGTCGCTGACCCCGGTCGAGCCCAGCGACCTCTATCCGGGCCACACGCCGAGCAACCCGTACCCGCCCGAGTACCGCACCTTCCTCGACCCGCTCACGGTCCTGACCGTCGCCGCCACCGCGACCACCCGGGCCCGGCTCGGCACGAGCACCCTCAACGCCCCCTGGTACCCGCCCCTGCTGCTGGCCCGCACCCTCACCTCGCTGGACCTGGTGTCCGGCGGCCGACTGGACGTCGGATTCGGCATCGGGTGGCTGCGCGACGAATACACCGCGGTCAACGCCGACTTCGGCCGGCGCGGGGAACGCCTCGACGAGATCCTCGACATCGTCGAGGGCATCTGGACGCGGGAGGAGTTCGGGCACGAGGGCCCGCACTGGCGCGTCCCGCGCGCCCACGTGGGCCTGCGGCCGGCGCAACGGCCCCACCCTCCGGTCTACTTGGGCGGCTTTTCGCCCGCGGCGATGCGCCGGGTCGGACGCCGGGCCGACGGCTGGGTCGGAGCCGTCCTGCCGCCCGAGCGCCTGGCCGCGCTCTGGGACACCGCCCGGCGGGCCGCGGAGGAGGCCGGCCGCGACCCCGGCCTGCTGCGCCGCAGCATCCGCTTCAACCCCGGGCCGGGTGCGTCGTACGAGGAGGTCGCGGTGGTCCTCGCGGGGGTCAGGGACACCGGTGCCGACGGCTGCTTCGTCGACTACCAGCAGTGTGTGCGCGAACCGGACGAGGCGCTGGAACTGGGCATCAAGGTCCTGGAGCTCGTACGGGCCGGATAGCAGTCCGCCACCCCCGTGTCCCCACACCCCGGCCCCCATCCCGGCACCCCGTTCCCGGAGCCCGGAACCCCTCGGGAGAGGATGGCCGGCAGCACGAGGACGAGGGGGAGCGGGGGACGTGGGCGACGACAGGCTGCGGGATCGCGAGGGCTACGAGGCACTGCTGGCCTCCATGGGGCTGGAGCCCCTGGGGACCTGGTGGCTCCCGGGCGTACGGAAGGCCGCCACGGCGCGACGGCTCCTCGCCGTGGCGGCGGCGGACGGCGAACCCGCCGCCGGCCCGGCCGAAGCGGCCGCACTCCTCCTCGGCGGCGGCCGCGAGTTCCTGCTCGCGTTCGAGGGCCCCCGGGCCCCGCGGGGCTGCATGGGCAATGCGTGGCGCCGGGTCCGGATCAGCGCCGCCGATCCCGTCACGGCCCTCGCAGGCATCCTCACCGGTGCGGATCCCGATCCACGGGGACTGCTCCTCGCCACGACGGACGGTGAAACCGTCGCACGGGCGACCGGCGGTTCCGCCGCCCCACGGCCGCTGGTCCTGACCGGGGTGGGCGCGCGGATCGACGCGGCGGCCGAGGCAGGGGCCCGGCAGGACGCCGAGGACGCCGCGGCGGCCTGGGACGCGTTCCTGGCGGGCCCCGACCCCTCCCCGGCCCTCCTGGGAGCCTGGGCCGAGGGCCTCTCCTCCAACCCGAGCACCCCCGGACACCTCCTCCGGGAGCTGCTGCTCCCCTTCCCCGAGCTGTGGTGGCGGCTGCCGCCCGACGCGTTCGTGGAGACGGCCCTGGCGCAGGCCGATCCGAAGGCCGTGCTCCGGGGCCTGGAGCTGGGGGTACGGCTGACCCCCGCCCACTGGGCCCGGATCATCCACGAGGCCGCGACCGAACGCGAACGGTGGATGCTCACGATGCTCGCCGTCGACGGGCGGGTCGCCCTGGAGGAAGGGACCTGCGTCCTGCTGGCGGCCGATCCCTCCACCCGCGTCCGGGCCGAAGCCGCCGGCCTGACCGGACTCCCCGAGCACCAGGCCGCGCTGCTGGCCGAGGACCCCGACGCCGGGGTCCGGGCGACGGTCTGCCGGACCTCCTGGCCCGTACTGTCGGCCGACCGCCGCCGGGCCCTGCTCGCCGACGGGTCGGCCGCGGTACGGAACGCGGCGCTGCTGCGCCACAACGAGGACAGGCCGCTCTCCCGCGAGGCCTTCCTGCGCGAGGAGCCGGGCGAGCGGGCCGTCGAGACCTGCCGCCTCGGCCCGGACCTGGTCGAGCACCTTCTCGCCACCGGCGACGCGTCCCTGCGTACGGCACTCGCGGCCAATCCCCGCCTCGATCCCGAGAGCGTGGCCCGGCTGGCCGGGGACCCGGACGACCGCGTCCGCCACGCGGTCGCCCTCCGCGCGGACATCACCGAGGAACAGCGGGCCGCGATCCGCGTGGACGTCGATCCCTCCCGGAGGTCCCACACCCTGCGGTGGGTCGCGGACCGCCACGAGGACCCGGAGGCCATGCGCGTGCTCGCCGCCTCCTCGCACCTCCTGGTGCGCCGGAGCGTGGCCCGCGCCCGGCGCCTCCCGCCGGACGTGGTCCAACGGCTGGCCTGGGACACCGACCGGGTGGTGCAGCTGTTCCTCGCCGAGTCCTGCGAGGACGCCCCCGCCGAGATGCTGCTGCGGGTGTGGACCTGGTGGACCGGCAGCCTGTCGTCCCCCGGGCGCCCCCGTACGCACCCCAACTTCCCCCGCGAAGGCCTGCTGAGGTTCGCCGACGACCCGCACGGACGGATGCGCCGGCTCGCCCTGGACGATCCGCAGTCGCCCCCGGAGCTCGTCTCCCGCTTCGCCGGGGACCGCGATCCGGAGGTGCGGTACCGGGCGGCCGAGGACCCGCGCCTGCCCGTCGCCGACGCGATCCGCCTGGCCGAAGACCCGGTCGACTCCGTACGCGCGGCCGTCCTGCGGCACGGCCCCCTCCCCGCGGCCGTGCTGGCGGCGAGCCTGCGGGACCGGGAGACGGTGGGTGACGCCGCCCGCAACCCGGGCATCCCGCCCCACGTGGTCCGCGCCATGGCGGCCCGCTGCGCCACCTTCACCGCACCGGTGAAGGGAGCCTGACGGCGCCCCTCGCGGGTCCTACGCGGCGGCCTCTTCCAGCAGGTGGTGCTGGAGGCGTGCGTGGCGGAACTGGTAGACGGCGCCCACCCGGCGCAGGACCCCGAGCCGGTAGGCGTCGTCGAGGAAGTCGACGGTGGCCCAGGGGAGACGGCCGGTCAGGGGCAGCCAGAGGCGGGCCAGGAGCACCCACTGGCCCCAGGCGGTGAACGCCAGGGCGTACGAGAGCGAACCGGCCAGGCCGCCGACGGCGCCCAGCGCGAGACCGTCGGCCAGGAGCCAGCTGAGGGGACCGGCGACTCCCTGGAGGAGTTCGGTGATCAGACGGCCGCCGAAGGCGATGACCAGGGTGAGCATGGGTGCGAGGAACAGGGCCTGGCGCACCACGATGCTGCGGTTGACGGCCAGCAGGTCCGTCGGCGTGGCGGCGGATCCGAGGTCGAGGGGGGTCTCCAGGGCGGCGACGAGTCCGAGCACCAGGCCGCCCGCCAGGGCGAACGTGAGGCCGTACACGAGGGAGTTGACGATGGTCGCCTCGAACACCACCGGGTCGGGCGTTCCGCGGGCGCCGGTCAGCAGGGCTCCGGTGGTGAAGCCGAGCCCGCAGCCCAGGCCCGTGACGAAGCCGCCCAGGAGTCCTGCCGAGCACAGGGTGGCGCACCTGCGGGCGGCCGGGCCGTCGGCCCGGCGGACCCGTCCGCGTCCGGGCAGGCGCATCCGTACCCGGGACGGCGCGAACGCCCTGACGCGGAACACGGCCAGGAGCGCGTAGACCAGCCCGAAGGAGAGGCCGACCACGGGGCCGAACAACAGCGCGTCCAACAGGCCCGCGCCCAGCGCGAACGCGGCGCTGTGACCGGCGGCCAGGTTCTTGGCCGGGAAGACCAGCCAGTCCGCGACGCCGGTGACCAGGGAGCAGGCGAGGACGACGGCCAGGACGCGGGAGGACAGCCGTACCGAGTCGCGCAGTTGCCACCAGGCCAGGTCCTGGCGTTCGAGCCGATCGGGCCCGTCCAGGTGTCCGGCGAGGTGGACCAGGTAGTGCCGGGCGCGCTGCGGGTCCCAGCCGCGGCGTGGCCGGGCCCGGTCACGGGGCCCGGCCGCGCTCGTGGGACGGCGGCGGTAGACGGCCGGCACGAAGCCGGCCAGCAGGTGCTCCTCGATGGCCTGCGGGGTCGGGAAGCGGCGGGCGTCCAGGAGCACGGCCGGGTCCTCGGCCGCGGAGTCGCTGTAGACGGTACGGGCGAGCAGGACCATCAGCGGTGTGCCGAGCACCGCCGCGAGGTGGGCGCCGGGTCCGTCGTCCGATATGGCCGGTCGTTGACATGGTCCGCCGACCAGCGAGAACACCACGATGGGAACCGGTCGCCGCATCCGACGCGGTGACGGCCCCGAACCGAGGGAGAAGACCGGTCCCATGACCACCACGAAGCCGCGCGGGCTCGCCCGCCGCCTCAAGTCCGTCATCGCGTCGACCGTCCTGCTGCTCGCCGGCGCCGCCGCCGTACCGCCCGCCGCGCACGCCGACCCCGTGCACCACTACTACATCGAGATCGGCGGCACCGGCGCGGCCACGGACGCCCCCGGGTGCACCAGCAGCTTCACGGCCGCGAACGAGCACCTGAACGGCGGGACCGCGGTTCCCGTCTGCTACCCGGCCAGCGGCGGCCCGTTCGTCGGGAGCCGCAACGAGACGCCGGCGCCCTGGGGGACCCCGAGCTTCGGCGACAGCGTCAACGAGGGCTACTGGAACGCCCTGGCCGCGCTGGAGAGCACCTACCGCGCCGACCCCAAGGCCCGCTTCACGATCGCCGGCTACTCCCAGGGGGCCTGGGTCGGCGACCTGCTGCTCCGCACGATCGCCGACAACGGCACCGAGGTGCCCCGTTCGCAGGTCGACGGCATGCTCTACTCCGACCCGATGCAGCCCGGCACGGGCTTCTGGCACCTGGTTCCCGAGGGGGTGCTCGTCCCGTTCGTCGCCTATTCCCCCGGCACCGGGCCGGAGGAGTTCCCCGGAGTCCCGGTCCAGCGCTTCTGCATCCGGACCGACGGGGTCTGTGACGCCACGTCCCTGGACTCCTTCTCCGGCTTCCTGCGCCAGCACCCCCGGTACTTCCAGGCCGGCAGCATCATCGAGGAGACCCTCGCCCGGCACGGGGGCAGCGGGACCGCCTGGTACCCGGCGGAGTGACCCGGGCCCGCTGAACCACCGGGCCCCACCGGGCCCCCCCACGCCCGCCCCCCCCCCCGCCGCCCGCCGCGCGCCCGCCCCCCCCCGCCCCCCCCGCGGGGGGCGCGCGGGGCGCGGGTGCGGGCGGGCCGGGATCAGGCCGGGGGGCCGCCCGGCGGGCCGAGCAGGGCGGTGACCAGACGCCCGCACGTCGCGCGAGCGTCGAAGTCGGCGTCCGGGGAACGCGTCATCAGCAGGTGGTGGACGGTACCGACGAGCGCGAGCGCGAGGATGTGCGGGTCGGCACCCCCTGGCACGCGACCGGCTCCCCGTTCGGCCTCCAGGTAGCCGGCGACCGACTCCTGCATCGCCGCGTACCCCGGCTCCCCGGCCTCCAGCGCCCGCCGCGTGTGCAGGGAGGCGGTGGGCCGGGTCATCGCGAGGCCGACGACCGCGGGATCCAGGGAATCCAGCAGCGCCGCGGCGAAGTCGACGAGGTTGTCCGCGACGGTACCCCGTCCCACCCGGCCCGCCAGGGCTTCGGCGCCACGGGCGCTGCGGGAGAAACGGTCCAGGACGAGCGCGGCGACGAACTCGTCCAGCCCCGCGAAGTGCGCGTGCAGGACCCCTTTCGCGCACTGCGCCTCATCGGTGACCGCCCGGCTGGTCAGGGCGGCGGCGCCGCCCCGGGCCACGACCCGTTCGGCGGCGGCGAAGAGCCGCTCGCGAAGGTCGGGGATCGCCACTCCACGCGGAGACATGGAACCTCTTTCCGGAAAGCCGATTGCCAGTATGGGCGTGCGCCCATACTCTTTGGGCACTTGCCCATTCTATGGCGTGGAGGCATCCGATGGACCAGGCGAACCCGGCCGACGACGTGGCCAACAAGGACCAGGAGCAGGCGTGGAACGGCTACGAAGGTGCCTACTGGGCCCGTCATCAGGACCGCTGGGACGCCGTCAACGACGCTTTCAACCAGCCGCTCCTCGACGCCGCCGGGATCGCGCCGCGCGACCGGGTCCTGGACATCGGCTGCGGAGCCGGGCGTACGACCCGGCTCGCCGCCCGCCTGGCGGCGGAGGGGACGGCCCTCGGCCTGGACCTGTCGGCCCCGATGCTCGAACGGGCGCGGGCGAGCGCGGCGCACGAGCGGACGGCCAACGTCGTCTTCTCGCGGGGTGACGCCCAGGTCCACCCGTTCGCCCCCGGCGGCTTCGACGTGGCCCTCAGCCGTTACGGCGTCATGTTCTTCGCGGATCCGGGGGCGGCCTTCGCGAACATCGGGCGCGCCCTGCGTCCCGGCGGCCGCCTGTCCTTCGTCTGTGCCGCGCGGCCCGAGGAGAACGACTGGTTCCGGGCGCTGGCCACCCTGCACGGGATCCTTCCGGTGGGGGAGTTCGGCGCTCCGGGAGCCCCGGGCATGTTCTCCCTCGCGGCCCCCGGGCGGGCCTCCGCAATCCTGGCGGCTTCCGGCTTCGAGGCCGTCGAGTCCGTACGCGTGGAGGCGTACGGGGACTGGGGGCGCGACGCCGAGGACGCAGCCGCGTTCCTGCTGGACACCGGCCCCGGCCGTCACCTCCTCGACCGGGTCGGGCCGGCGGAGGCGGAACGCGCCCGCCGGACCCTCGCCGACGCCCTGCGCCCCTACGAGAGCGGCGGCGCCGTGCGGCTGTGCAGTTCCGCCTGGCTGGTCACCGCGCGCAGGCCCGCGGAGTAGCGGTGTGGCGGCGGGGGTGGAGCGGCGGTGTCGCGCCCGGGTCCTCCTCCGTCCCCGCCCGTGTGTGACCGGGTCAGAACGCGAGGACGGCGTTGCCGTTGACCGTCGCGGACATGGCGCAGGCGTTGGAGAAGGTGTGCTTCCAGGCGACGCGGGTGCCCTGCCACACGCCGTCGGCCGTGACGGTGACGGGGGCGTAGTGCATCGGACAGGTCCGGTCCGGGTCCGGCGCGGCCAGCAGGCGGTCGAACGCACCGCCCGCGGACTTGAGGGCGGCGCACGCGGCCTGGGGGTCGGGGTGGGTGCCCGTGGCGGTCGGCGCGCAGCTGAGGGTGGACGCCCGTAAGACGGTGGCCGTCGCGTCGTCGCCCTGGGCGACGGTGAACACCAGGGCGGAGGGCGCGTACAGGCTGCTGGGCTTGGCCTCGGCCATGCCGGTCACTCCGGCCAGGCAGAGGAGGGCGGCGGCGGAGACGGTAGCGATGCGACGCACGACAAGACTCTCTTTCGATTCGAAGGCTGGATGCGATTCTGCTTTTCGGAACCGCTTCCCTACGTGCTTGAGCCTGTCTGATCCGAAGGGGAGACGCACATCGATGACCGATTTACGGACACACCGTCCGCATAGCGGCAACCGAATGGTCGTTCGGGCAGCTCAGTCGGGGTGCGCCGACCGCGCGCGGACGCGCGGGCGCCCGGCTTCGTGGCCGGTGACCTGCTGTCTTTGGCGCGCCGGCGTACTGTCGGCCGCCCGTGATTCACCGGGCGGCCACTCAGCTTGTCCGGATAGCGTGGTCCTCGCCACCGCCCACCCGGCGCGCGGGTGTTACTGGCCGACCCTTCCGTCGACGCACTCGCGCAACAGGTCGGCGTGGCCGCAGTGGCGGGCGTACTCCTCGACCCGGTGCACCAGCAGCTCCCGGATCGCGATGTCGTCCTTGCCCACGCGCTCGTCCAGGTCCGGGTGTTCGGCCAGCGCGGCGTCGGTCGCGGCCTGCTCGCGCTCCAGATCGGCGTACGCGGCGTCCACCACGGCCTGCTCGGCGACGGCTCCGTGGAAGTCGGAGTCGCGCGCGCCGTACAGCTTCGCCAGCGGGTCGCCGTCGGTGATCCAGTTGCGCCAGTCGCGTTCCACCTCGGCCAGGTGCCGGAGCAGGCCGAGCAGTGACATCGTCGACGGAGGCACCGACCGGCGGGCCAGTTGCTCCGGGTCCAGGCCCTCGCACTTCATGCGCAGGGTCATGCGGTAGTTGGTCAGGAAGTCCAGCAGTGTCGCGAACTCTCCGTCCGGGCTTACTCCTTCGCTGTTGCGAGGGTCGTCGTCCGGGTCGGCCCACATGTCGGGGTAGACGGTCGCCTGGGTCCATCGTTCGGGTTGCTCGTCCATGCGGTCGATGATCGCCCGCACCGGTCCGGTCCGCCACCGAGTTCCGGTGCGGGTGCGGGTGCGGGTGCGGGTGCGGGTGCGGGTGCGGGTGCGGGTGCGGGGGTGGTGGCGCGGCGGCGCCGGCCGACGGGACACCCCGTCACCCCGGCCGTGTCACGAAGCGGCGCTGGCGCCCGTGCCGGTCTCCACGCCCGCGCGGGTCTCCACGCACGTCCGGGTCGGCCTGGAGTCGCCCTGCCGCAGTTCGGCGAGGAGTTCGCTCTGTCCGACCAGGAGTTCCGTGAGGATGCGGCGGGCCGCCCTCAGCAGATCGGCGACGTCGCCGCCGGCGAGCGCGTAACTCACCGTCGATCCGTCGCGGATGGAGACGACGATGCCCGACCGGCGCAGCACGGCGAGCTGTTGGGAGAGGTTGGAGGGCTCGATGTCGATCTCGGCGAGGAGTTCGCGCACGGGCCGCGGACCGTTCTGCAGCAGCTCCAGGACGCGGATGCGGACGGGGTGCCCGAGCATGCGGAAGAACTCGGCCTTCGCCTGGTACAGGGGTACCTGGATTCCCACGCGTGCTCCTGCCATCGCCCGCAACGGCGCTCTTCCGCACCGGCGTTCCGGTCGGACTGCCCTCGTGCCCGCCCTGGTGCCCGTCGTCGTGCCCGTCGTGTCCGTCGTCATGTCCGTCGTCGTGCCCATCATTGCGCCCGCGGGGCCCACGCCTGCCCGAGTTTGACTGCTTTCAGATATGCCGAGTTGAAGAAATCTTCAACTCGTGGGCATGCGTGGGCCCGGAGCACCCCGGCTACAGCTCCAGTGCCGCTTCGATGCGCTTCAGCTGGTGGCGGGCCATGGCCAGGTTGGAGTTGCCCTTGTCCAGCACGAGGTACAGGAACAGGCTGTTCATCCCGTTGCCCCCCAGCAGCCTGATGAGGTGGTACTGGCTGCCGAGGGTGATCAGCAGGTCCTCGATCTCGTCCTGCAGCCCCAGCATCTGCATGGTGCGGACCTTCGCCCGGATCACATCGGTGTTGCCCGCGGCGGCGACCATCAGGTCGAGGTCCTTGCCGCCGCCGAGGGTGCCCAGCGCCATCCCGCTCGTGTAGTCGACGAGCGCCGCCCCCAGCGCGCCCTCGATCGAGGTCATGATCTCCTTCAGGGACACTTCCACATTCGCCATCGGCGCCCGCTCCCTCACTCGCACGTCTGCGCCGGCACCCATGTCGTAGGCGGGGCCGGACTGTTAGCGGAACTCACGCTACTGAGCGGGCGCCACGACGGGCGGGGAATGACGGAACTGGCGGAAAACCTACCCCGTGCCCCCGTGCGGGGAACGTACGCCGTTCCACGGCCTGTCTCCTCCGTGATCTGCGGATCACTCGCGAAGATTCTGGACGTCACATGGGGGGCCGTATCCCCTTCGTTCACCCGTTGGTGGGATGCACGTCGCCCGAGGAGAGGATGTTCGCGCCATGGACCTGGACGTACCCGATTTCGGTATCCCTCAGAAGCTCGCCTCCCGCATGAGCATGGCCGAGCAGCACGACTACCTGCGCGCCCGGTTCACCCGGCGCGGCGCACTGCGTGCGGGTGCGGTCACCGCCGCCGTGGCCGGGGTCGGCCTCGGCGCGGGCGCGGCCTCGCCCGCCTACGCGGCCCCGGCCGCGCTGCCCGCCTCCTCCGAGCGGCGCGGCGTCGACGGCTCGCTGACCGCCCCCTTCGGACGCCACCTGCAGTACGGCGCCGACCCGAAGACCCAGATGCGCGTCTCGTGGCAGGTGCCCTTCGCCGTCAAGAAGCCGTACCTGCGCGTCGGCACCAGCCCCTGGGCGCTGAGCCGGAAGATCGACGCCGAGGTGCGCCACCTCAGCACCCCCGTCTTCAACGGCGGCAAGATCGCGGCCGCCGAACAGTTCTACCTGCACGTGGGCCTGGACCGGCTGCGGCCCGGCCAGACGTACTACTACGGCGTCGGCCACGACGGGTTCGACCCGGCCGCCCACCGCAACCTCGGCACCCTCGGCACCTTCACCACCGCACCCGCACGCGCCGAGAACTTCACCTTCACCGCCTTCGGCGACCAGGGCGTGAGCTACCACGCCCTCGCCAACGACGCCGTGCTGCTGGCCCAGAACCCGGCCTTCCACCTCCACGCGGGGGACATCTGCTACGCCGACTCCTCCGGCGCGGGCGCCCCCGGCGACACCTACGACGCCCGCGCCTGGGACCAGTTCCTGGCCCAGACCGAGTCGGTGGCCAAGAGCGTTCCGTGGATGGTGACGACCGGCAACCACGACATGGAGGCCTGGTACTCGCCGCAGGGCTACGGCGGCCAGAACGCCCGCTGGTCCCTGCCCGACAACGGCCCGGACCCGGTCAACCAGCCCGGCGCCTACTCCTTCGTGCACGGCAACGTCGGCGTCGTCGCGCTCGACGCCAACGATGTCTCGTACGAGATCCCCGCCAACTTCGGCATCAGCGGCGGAAAGCAGACCGCCTGGCTGGACCGGCGCCTGGGTGAGCTGCGCCACAACCGCGACGTCGACTTCGTCGTGGTCTTCTTCCACCACTGCGCGTTCTCCACCACCAGCTCGCACGCCTCCGAGGGCGGTGTCCGCGACGCGTGGGTGCCGCTGTTCGAGAAGCACACGGTGGACCTGGTCATCAACGGCCACAACCACGTGTACGAGCGCACCGACGCCATCAAGGCCAACCGGGTCGGCCGCAAGGTGCCGATCGGCGAGCGGACCGACCCGACCCGGGACGGCATCGTGTACGTCACGGCCGGCGCGGCGGGCCGCTCGCTGTACAGCTTCCCGGTACCCGACTCGTACGAGGGCCACGTCGCGGACCGCGACAGCGTGGACACCTACCACTGGGCCAAGGGCGGTGCGAAGGCGACCGAGACCGTCGAGTGGTCGCGGGTCCGGTACACCAACTACTCGTTCCTCGCGGTGGAGGTGGAAACCGGCTCCCACCCGAGGCTGAAGGTCAGCGCACTCGCCGAGACGGGGCAGCGCGTCGACCACTTCGAGATCCAGCGCGGCCGGTAGTCCGGTGGTGCGGTAGTCCGGGGGTCCGGGCCAGCCGCCCGGATCCCCAGCCCCTGCTCGCGTTCCCCGTCGGGGAGCGGTGAGCAGGGGCGCTTCGGCATGCCGTCGGAGGCATCGGCCGGACGCGGTCGCCGGACGCGGTCGCCGGACGCGGGCAGGCCCCCCGCACGGGCCCCCGGCACGTGCCCCCGGCCGGATCACGCCGGGTTGGCCGGGAATGCCGGGGGCGCGGCGGGCCGGGAAGCGGCTCCGGGCCCGCCCATGCGTCGGGTGTGAGCCAAAGAGCCGGACCCCGTGCCGCCCCCGGCGTCAATCCCGCCCCACACATTGCGTACGGTGTGTGTGCTGCCCGTATACGGTGTGTGATCTTCCTTCACGCACTCCCCGCAACCCCTTCGCGGGAGGGACACTTCCGGCCGATCGGCGGACGCGCCCTTCCGGACGGGGCAGACGGCGTACGTGTGTTCTGTCTAGCCTCCCGGGCCATGAGATCACCTCTGACGGGCCGTCTGGGCCTCGCCGCCGTCCTCGCCCTCGTTCTCGCCGTGTTCGGCCTCGCCCCCGCCGCGAGCGCCGACCCCGTGCCGGCCGCGCTGACGTTCAGCACGAGCAGCGCCACCACCACGCCCGGTGGCACCGTGCAGCTGTCGATGACGCTCACCAACAACAAGAGCTACGACGTCTGGTTCGTCTACCAGACGATCGATCCCACCTGGCTGACCACCCAGCGCCCCGACCTCAAGTACAGCTTCACCGGCTGTTCCGTCGCCACCGCCTCGGGCAGCACCTCCTGCGCCGGCACCGGTCCCGCCAACCTCGGCGGGAACTACGGCGCCACCATTCCGCCCGGCCAGAGCCGCACCGTCACGCTGACCCTCCAGGTCGCCGCCGACTCCGGCTGCAACGGCAACATCGGCTTCTACAGCTACTACTACGCGGAGTTCAGCGACAGCAGCAACGCCACCGGCGGTCCCGTGTACACGCCCGAGACCCGCGTGCTCTGCGCCTGACGAACCGCCCGCCCGCCCCGTCGAGGGCGATGGCCTGAAATAACCGGAGATCGGGTGTTCGAATGGTCTCGACCTTCGGAGCCCGGCCGGCGGACCGCCACGGTCCGCAAAGGTGCACCATTCGGGGCCCGGACCAGCGCGCATTTCTCTGCGCGCCTCCGGGCCCTCGCGCACGGGACGCCCGGAACCCACTCCGGTCCCCTCAAGTGATCCTTGAGTGCGCCCCCATTGTGCGCCCGCGGTTTTCCGCCGGTTTTCGCGACACCATCACAAACGCTACACAGAGACATCACCATGTGACGCGACGGATGCGTCGACGACTGGCTTCTGAGGGGGCGCCGGCGTCGCGCGAGGGGGTGCGTCCGCTCCGTGCGAGCCGTGCACACCCCTGCCTGGGAGGGGACTTCACCGCATGAAGCGGACCATTCGCACCGCCGTGCTCACGGTGGGCACGCTCATCGCCGCGCTCGGCTTACCCGCCGGAACGGCACACGCCGACGACCCGGCGCCGCGCACCGACCTGCGCGTGCTGGTGGTGAGCGACGGCGGCCCGTCGACCGCCGCCATCGCGGCCGAACTGGACTCGGCCGGAACGCCGTACACCACCGTCGACCTCACCCGGGGCGGGCGGCCCACGATCGACGCCGCCTTCCTCGCCGACACCGTGGACGGCCGGCCGCGCGCCAAGTACCAGGCCGTGGTGATGCCCAACGACAACCCCTTCCCGGCCGGCTCGGCCGAGATGGCGGCCCTGAGCGCCTACGAACGCACGTACGGCATCCCGCAGGTCGATGCCTACACCTATTCCCGGCCCCAGGTCGGCCTCCAGTACTTCGCCTCCGGCGGCTACGCCGGCAGCCTCGACGGCGTGCGCGCCGGGGTCACCGCGGCCGGCCTCGGCGGCCCGTTCGCCTACCTCGACGGGGCCGTCCCCTTCGAGGACAACTCGCCCACCGTCGGCGAGAGTTACGCCTACCTCGCCCAGCCCGCCGCGGGTGCCGACTTCACCACCTACGTCGACGCACCCATACCCGGCACGCAGAGACGAGGCTCGCTGGTCGGCGAGTACCGGCACGACGGACGGCGCGAACTCGTCGTCACCTTCGTCTACAACCAGTACCAGCAGCAGTTCCGCCTGCTGGCCCGCGGCATCGTCGAGTGGATGACCGGCGGGGTCCACCTGGGCGCCTCGCGCAACTACTTCGCCGTGCACGTCGACGACGTCTTCGCCGCCGACGACCGCTGGGACAGCGCCCTCAACTGCACCCCCGGCGACGTGGACTGCGCGAACGGCGCCGGCACCCCGAGCCCGATCCGCATGACCGGCGCGGACGCCACGTACGCCGCGCAGTGGCAGACCGCCCACCGCTTCACCCTCGACATGGTCTACAACGGGGCCGGCAGCCTGGACCAGCGCGAGGACAACAACGGTGCCGACGAGCTCGCCGACACCCTCATCGCCCAGCGCGACCGCTTCCGCTGGGTCAACCACACCTACACGCACGCCTACCTCGGCTGCGAGCAGGACGTCAGCGCCGTGCCGTGGAAGTGCGCCACCCTCCCCGGCGGCGCCACCAAGTGGGTCAGCAGGACGGCCATCAGCGACGAGATCGCGCTCAACCGCGTCTGGGGACAGAGCTCCGGACTGCCCCTGCAGAACGACGAGTTGGTCACCGGCGAGCACTCGGGCATGAAACTGCTCCCGCAGCAGCCGCAGGACAACCCCAACCTCGCCCTCGCCCTCGCCGACAACGGCGTCAAGTGGCTCGCCTCGGACAACTCCCGCGACCCCGACCAGCGCCCCGTCGGCCCGGCCGCCACCGTCGCCCGCTACCCGATCAACGTCTTCTACAACGCGGGCAAGGCCGTCGAGCAGGCCGACGAGTACAACTGGATCTACACCCGCCGGTCCCAGGGCGGCAGCGGCATCTGCGAGGACCACGCCGACACCACCACCTGCCTGCCCGCCCCGCTGGACACGGCCACCGGATACGCGCAGTACATCGCGCCGCAGGAGATCCGCACCGCCCTCGGCCACGTCCTCTCCAACGACCCCAAGCCGCACTTCATCCACCAGTCCAACCTCGCCGAGGAGCGCATCGCCTACCCCGTTCTCGACGGGGTCCTCGACGGGTACGACGCCCTCTTCGCGGACAACACCCCCGTGGAGAACCCCCGGATGAAGGACATCGGCGTCGAACTCCAGCGCCGCGCGGCCTGGAAGGACGCAGTGAAGGCCGGTCAGGTCACCGCCTACCGCATCGGTGACACCGTCACCGTCCAGGCCCCGAACGGCCTCGCGGTACCCGCGAGCCTGCTCGCCGGAAGCCGCCAGGGCACCGCCGCCTTCGGCAGCCCCTACGCGGGTCGGGTCTCCGGCTGGACGGCCTCGGCCGGGACGCCGCTCGCCTTCAGCCTTCCGGCGTCCGCCGCCGCCACCGGAGCGCAGTCCGCAGCCGCCACCTTCTCCCGGCCGGCTCCGCAGACCGCCCCCGCCCCGCGCACCGAGGTCCCCGCGGCCGTGCGCGAAGGCGGCTCCCGAGCCCCCCGGGGCTGACGGACCGGCGCACGCGAGGTCCCGGCCGCCCCTGCGCGGCCGGGACGGCCAGGTCCACCGACCGCGGCCACCCCCACATCTTTTCCGGCCGTGGAGCCCACCCATGCACGTTCACCACGGCGCGCGCCGCCCCGGAGCGACGCGTGTCACCCTGCTCACCGAAGGCACCTACCCGCACAGTCACGGCGGCGTCAGCGTCTGGTGCGACCAGCTCGTCCAGGGCATGCCCGACCTCGACTTCGACGTCATCGCGGTCACCGGCACCGGCCGCGAAGCCCTCGCCTGGGACCTGCCGGCACACGTCCACAGCGTCCGCTCGGTCCCCATGTGGGGCGCCCCGCCGGAAGGCCGGCGGCCCCACGGGCGGGCCGAGCGGCGGCTGGCCGCCGCGTACGAACGGTTCCTGACGGCGCTCCTCGACCCGCAGGCCGAGGACGGGTTCGCCCCCGCGCTCTACACGATGGCGCGCGCCGCCGCGGACGGACAGCTGAGCCCGTTCCTGCGCGGCCACCGCGCCATCACCATCCTCGCCGCGGTGTGGAACCGTCCCGGACTGGCCGTCCGCGAGGCCCGTCCGACCCTGCGCGACGCGCTCACCGCCACCACCCTGCTGGAACACGCCCTGCGCCCGCTCGCCGCACCACCGCCGAGCGACGGCGTCGCACACGCGGTCAGCGGCGGCGTCGCCGTACTGCCCGGTCTGGCCGGACTCGAACGCCACGACGTGCCGCTCCTGCTCACCGAGCACGGGGTCTACCTGCGCGAACGCTACATCGGCTACCGCACCGCGCCCTACCGCTGGCCGGTCAAGGCCCTCGTGCTCGGCTTCTTCCGGCTGCTGGCCCAGGAGAGCTACCGCCGGGCCGCCCTGATCACCCCCGGCAACCGCTACAACCGGCTGTGGGAGGAGGAGGGAGGCGCCGCCCCGGAGTCCATACGCACCGTGTACAACGGCGTCGACCCCGCCGCCTTCCCACCGGCCGGGCCCGAGCCCGAGGTCCCCACGCTCAGCTGGGCCGGCCGGGTCGACCCGATCAAGGACCTGGAGACCCTGATCCGTGCCTTCGACCTGGTCAGGCGTCAGGTACCGGAGGCCCGGCTGCGGCTGTTCGGCGGCACCCCCCGGGGCGGGGAGGCCTACCGGGAGCGGTGCGAGGCACTGGCCGCCGAGCTCGGGCACGCCGACGCCGTCGTCTTCGAGGGCCGCGTCGACGACATCAAGGACGCCTACGCCGCGGGCAACGTCGTGATGCTCTCCAGCATCAGCGAAGGCTTCCCCTTCACCCTCATCGAGGCCATGTCGTGCGGACGGGCCACCGTCTCCACCGACGTGGGCGGCGTACGGGAAGCCGTCGGCGAGGCAGGACTCGTGGTACCGCCGAGGGACCCGGCCGCCATGGCCGCCGCCGCCGTGGAACTGCTCGCCGACGCCCCGCGGCGCGCGGCGATGGGCGAGGCCGCCCGACTGAGGGTGATCGAGCAGTTCACCCTGCGCCAGACCATCGACACCTTCCGCTCCATCTACCTGGAACTGCCCGCCCTCGCCCGGTCCGCCGCGGCCCCGCCCCGCATCGCAGTGGCACCCGTGCCCGCGCAGACGTCCACGGCACCGGCCTCCGCGCCGACGGCCGCCGCAACAGCGACGGCCGTCACGGGACCGACGGCCGTCACGGGACCGGCCGTCGCGCAGGCGCCCGCCCCACAACCGGCCGCCCCGGCGAGTACGCGTCCGCGCCGGCCCGTACCGTCCTGGGCCAGGGCGGACGCCCCCGAGGAGAGCACCGCGGCGGCGGTCTCCGGCACGGGGAGCCTGGCCGGATGAGCGGACCCATGGACCTCGAACCGCGCCACGGGCAGGACGACACCCTGGCGCTCCGGCTGGCCGTTCCCAAACGGCCGGCCGGGCCCCGCCGCGGCTCCGGCACCCCCGGGCCGCGCAGGCCCGCCCCCGGCCACGACGGCGAGGCCGTCACCCTGGGGCTGCGCCTGCCCGGGCCCGCCCGGACCGACGAGGCCGTCAACGGGCTCGCCGCCGACATGGCCGACCGCGTGGGACCGGCCGTCCACCCGTACGAGGTGGCCGCACTGCTGGAGGCGGACGGGCTCTCCGCCGACACCATCCGGCAGCGATACGGCCACCCCGACATCTTCTCCCTCGCCACCGCGCTGTACGAGCGGGTGCCCCGCGTCTTCCCGGAACCGGCCCGCGCGGCCGACCCGTGGCGCCCCGACCACCTGCGCTGCCTGCTGCGCGGAGTGCTGTTCGCCCTCCCCGCCCTCGCGTACCTGCTCACCGCACCGCTGTGGCAACCGGGGAAGCACGCCGCCGCGCTCGTCGTCGCGGGCATCGTCTCCTGGGCATGGGGCCAGGCCCTCGGCCACCGCGCCTACCTGTGGATGGTGGCGGGCCGGCGCGAGGCCGCCCGCACCCTGCTGCGCGGGGCACCGCTCGGCGCGGCGCTCGCCACCGCGGCCGCCGCCGTCCCGGCCCACGGTTCCCCGGTGATCTGGGCGGCGGCCGCGCAGTCCCTCTACCTGGCCGCCGCGGGCGTACTGCTCGTCCTGGGCCGGGAAACGCTACTGCTCGCCGCCCTCGCCCCGCTCGCCGCGGGCGCCGCCGTACTGCCCTGGTGGGAACCCGGCCCATTGCTGCGCACCGGACTGACCCTCCTGGCCCTCGCCGCCACGCTCGCCGCCGCCGGCCGGACCCTGCGCACCGAGTACGCCGCCGCGCCCGCGGCCGGCGAGGGTGCCGGGCCGCCGCTCCCTCGCTCCCTGCCCTACGGCCTGTTCGGCCTGGCCGCAGCCCTGTTGGTGCTGCTCGCGGGCCGCCGTGAGCCGTACGCGGTGATCGTGCTCACCGTCAGCATGGGTCCCGCCGAATGGCTGCTCTACCGCTACCGGGGCCTGTCGGCCGCCGCGCTCGGCGCGTCCGGGAGCCCCGTCGGCTTCCGGCTGCGGTCGGCCGGCGTCCTCGCCCTGTGCCTGCTCCTCTACACGCTCCCGCTGGTGCCCGCCGCGCTGCTCACCGGGGCCGGCCCCGCCACCCTGCCCCTGCTCGCCGCGACCCTGTGGACCGCCCTGCTGCTCCAGGCCTTCGCGGTGGCCTGGGCCCCGGCCCTGATCTGCCTCGGGGCCGCCGGCGCCGCCGGCGCGGTCACCCTGTTCCACCTGCCCCCGGGACCGTCCGTCCTGCCGCTCTGCTGTGCCGGCGCCGCGCTGTGCCTGATCGGGTGCACGCTGCGGCTCCTCGGCCGGCCCGCCTCCCATGCCTGACGACCCCCGCCCGACCCCGTACCCGTACCCGTACCACCCATCGAAAGGAGAGGTCGGTTGACCTCCGCACCGCTCGCAGCCGTCACCGGAGCCGAAGGCTTCATCGGCTCCCACCTCACCGAGTCCCTCGTCGCCCGCGGCTACCGGGTCAGGGCCATGGCCCAGTACAACTCCTTCTCCTCCTACGGCTGGCTGGAGACCCTCGCCCCCGATGTCCTCGACCAGGTGGAGATCGTCCTCGGCGACGTCCGCGACCCCGGCTCGGTCCGCGGGCTGCTGGAGGGCGCCGACTGCGCCTACCACCTCGCCGCCCTCATCGCGATCCCGTACTCCTACCGGGCCCCGCACAGCTACGTGGACACCAACGTCACCGGCACCCTCAACGTGCTGGAGGCCGTCCGCGCGCTCGGCACACCGCGCCTGGTGCACACCTCCACGAGCGAGACGTACGGCACTGCGCAGACCGTCCCGATCACCGAGGACCACCCCATCAACACCCAGTCCCCGTACGCCGCTTCGAAGGCCGGCGGTGACCGGCTCGCCGACAGCTACCACGCGAGCTTCGACACCCCCGTGGCGACCCTGCGGCCCTTCAACACCTTCGGCCCGCGCCAGTCGATGCGCGCGGTGATCCCCACCGTCATCGGCCAGGTGGCGGCCGGGGAGCGCGTCATCACCCTCGGCGACCTGCGCCCCACCAGGGACTTCAGCTACGTCAAGGACACCGCCGCGGCGTTCCTCGCGGTGGGCACCGCGCCCGCCGCGCAGGTGGTCGGCCGCACCTTCAACTCCGGTACCGGCACGGAGATCTCCGTCGGCGACCTGGTGGCGCTGATCGGCAAGGTGATGGACGTCCCGATCGAGGTGCGCGAGGACACGGAGCGACTGCGGCCGGCCGCCTCCGAGGTCATGCGGCTCGTCGCGGACGCGAGCCGGCTCACCGCCGCCACCGGCTGGGAACCGGCCCACAGCCTGGAGGAAGGCCTGGCGCACACCGTCGAGTTCTTCCGCGACCCGGCCAACCTCGCCCGGTACAAGACCGGCATCTACAACGTCTGACCCCTCCGGACCCCACACCCCCCACGTCCACCCCACCGCCATATCCCCGTCCCCCCACCACGGCTCCGCACACGACTGATGGAGGAACTCCCCATGTACGCAGTGATCCTGGCGGGCGGCAAGGGCGTCCGACTGCGCCCTTACACCACAGCCCTCCCCAAGCCGCTCGTCCCCATAGGCGACCAGCACGCCATCCTGGAGATCGTGCTGCGTCAGCTGTCGGCCGCCGGATTCACCCGCTGCACCATCGCCATCGGCCACCTGGGCGAGATCATCCGCGCCTACGTGGGCGACGGGTCCCAGTGGGGGATGGCCGTCGACTACGCGACCGAGGAGAGCCCGCTGGGGACCATGGGCCCGCTGCTCAACCTGCGCGACCGCCTTCCCGAAAGATTCCTCGTGATGAACGGCGACGTCCTCACCGACCTGGACTACGCCGACGTGCTGCGCCGCCACGAGGCCTCGCGGGCGCCGCTGACCATCGCCACCTACCCGCGCAAGGTGCACGTCGACTTCGGGGTGCTCACCACCGACGCCACCCGCGTCGTCGGTTTCACCGAGAAGCCCAGCATGGACTACCGCGTGTCCATGGGCGTGTACGGCCTGAGCCGGGACACCCTCGACGGATACACCCCCGGCCTGCCGCTCGGCTTCGACGAGCTCGTCCTCGACCTCCTCAAGACCCAGAACCCGCCGCACGCCTACGAGTTCGACGGCTACTGGCTGGACATCGGCCGCCCCGACGACTACGACCGGGCCAACGCCGAATTCACCTCCCGCAAGTCCCTGCTGCTCAAGGGAGCCTGAGCACGTCATGCGCATTCTCGTCCTGGGACGCACCGGCTATCTCGGCGCCCACGTCGCCGACCGGCTGGGCGCCCTGCCGGATGTACGGGTCCTCGACGCCGGGCGCTCGCCCGGCGCCGGGTTCGGCATCGACCTGGCCACCGACCGGACCGAACGGCTGGCCAAGACCCTCGCGGGGGCGGCCCCCGACGCCGTGGTGAACTGCGCGGGGGTGACCGGCGGTGACCCGGTCACCCTCGCCGAGGTCAACTCCCGCGGCCCCGCCGTGCTGTGCGCGGCGCTGCGGGAGGCCGCCCCGCAGGCCCGCCTGGTCCACCTGGGCTCGGCGGCCGAGTACGGGCCGGGCGCGTTCGGCGTCCGGGTGGGGGAGTCGGCGGCCACCCGCCCGGTCAGCCCGTACGGGGCCACCAAGCTGGCCGGGACCGTCACGGTGGCCACCTCCGGCCTGGACGCGGTGGTGCTGCGCGTGGGCAACCCGGTCGGGCCCGGCGCACCGGCCACCGGTCTGCCCGGCAGGCTCACGGCCCTGCTGCGGGAGGCCGGCCCGGACCCGGCGGCGGTGCTGCGGCTGGGCGACCTGTCGGCCTACCGCGACTTCGTGGACGTACGGGACGTGGCCCGCGCGGTGGAACTCGCGGTCACCGCCCCCGGCCCGCTGCAGTCGGTGCTGAACATCAGCACCGGCGAGGCGGCGCCGGTCCGCGAACTGGTGCACGGACTGGCCCGTCGGGCGGGTTTCCGGGGGCGGATCGAGGAGAACACGGGCGGCGCGCCCGGCTCGGCCCGCTCGGCCGAGGTGTCCTGGCAGTGCTCCGACGTCACGGCGGCAGACCGGGTCCTGGGGTGGCGTCCGGCCCGTCAACTGGACGACATGCTGGCCTCGTTGTGGGAGGCGGCCCCCCGGAGCGGCAGCCCCGCGCGATGACCCTGCTGGTTCCCCTGTACGTGCATCCGGCGGAGGACCCGGGGGCCTGGGCGCGGCTGATCGGGGCCGCGCCCCGGACCTACGCGGTGGTGCTCAACCCCGCGAGCGGTCCGGGCCCGCGCCCCGATCCCGCGTTCACGGCGGCCGCCTCGGCCCTGCACGCGGCCGGGGCCCGGCTGCTGGGGTACGTCGACACCGCGTACGGGAGGCGGGACGGGGCGGAGGTCAACTACGAGATCCTCCGCTACCGGGAGTGGTACGGGGTCGACGGCTGCTTCCTGGACCGGGTGACCGCGGAACGCCGGGGGCTGCGCGCCTGCCGCCGCCTGGTCCGGTCGCTGCGCAGCCTGGGGGCGAGCACCGTCGTCCTCAACCCGGGCGTCCACCCGGACCCCGGCTACCTCCGCCTGGCGGACCTGGTCGTCACTTTCGAGGGCGACTGGAGCACGTACGTGTCGGCGTTCAGCCGGCCCGCGTGGACCGCCCGCCACCCGCCGGAGCGCTTCTGCCACCTCGTCCACGGGGTCCCCGAGGCCCTCGTCCCGCTCGCGGTGCGCACCGCGGGCGAGCGCGGCGCGGCGGTCTCGGGCCCGGTCACCGGCCACCTCCCCAACCCGTGGACCGAGCCGACCCCGGCCCTGACCGCCCCAGGCACCTGACGTCCCGCCGGGCGGCCCCGCCTCAGCCCGCGGCGGGGCCCTCGGCGACCCGGAGGGTGGCGGGGCCTGCGGACGGCAGCGGGGCGGAGCCGGCGCCCTCGT